>JBEAPG010000020.1:0-11984 GCA_041164545.1 Bacteroidota bacterium | reverse complement strand
AGAGAGGGATGGGCTTCGTCTATTATTAGTATGTTGTATTTTCTTCCCAATTTTGACAAGCGTGCAAATATGCTCTAAAACGTGGTTCGAACCGTAATACTAATCGTCCGAGGATTGCCATAATTTGCGGGATTATTCTGTTTTAGGCTATAATAATCTACAAAAGACTGGGCGTTTAGTTCATTCTGAATTTGTTGTTGCCCTTGTGGCGAACTCAAATATCCATCATTATCTGCAAGAGATGAATATGGAAATACACGATATATATTGTTGATATTCAAAAGATTGACAACGTTGAGCTGTATAACAAGCGACATTGCACCTACACGTGCTATTTTTGATATTGACAAATCAAAAGTGCTATTCCACGGCATACGCGATCCGAATGGATTTCCTTTTATTTGACTGCGTGTGGCATTTCCTAAATTTTGTGATTCAGGTATGGCGGTTAACAATGCTGTATAAGGTGTTCCTGACATTGCATTTGCAAACACATTAATAGAAGCGTTTCGCAATGCTTTTGCTCTCCACATTTTAGCCAAACTATCCAATGCGTATGACATATTGAAATTGATTTTGTGTCGTATGTCATACTCCAATGGATACAGGCTTCTTAAATTAGGTTGATTTGCTTGTATGAGTGCCGCTGCTGCATTTACATTACTACCTGTACCGTCTGCAAACTGCAGCAAATAATTAGCCCGAATATCCATACTTGCCAGACTTAACTGATACTCTGCCATAAATGATTTAACCGTTGAAAAATCAATGTTTCCATAGGTAATATAGCTACGCGGGTAAGCCTGGTCTATACGAATGAGATTAATATCATTTACTATTTCTGCATAACCTGCCGAAAGGTTTAAAATGCTATTACCAGAAAGTACTTTTTTAAACCCAAATTGATAGTCGGTGCGTCGAGCGGCTTTTAATGCTGGATTGGGCAATACTATATTTGCTGCATTTTCTAAGTAATAATAAGAGTTAATTGGAGCAAATGATTGAGCAAAATTGGGTCGTTGTGCGAACTTATCATAATAGGCATAAAAAAGTGCATCGCTTTGTATAGGAAATGAAAACGAGAGACGAGGCAGCGCAATAATTTCCGGCTGAAAATCTTGAAATGACTCGCTCGAAACCTGCTGATTATTTGGGTTTGTTAAATAGGGTTGAATTACGCCATTGGTAGTTGCGTTTCTAAGATACTCTGCACTTTGCACTTGTATTCCCTGCTCGTTGTACCACACATCTCCACTTCTATAGCCCACCACCTTAGTCGGATTATTCATATCATCTACATACACTGCATAATCTTCTTTTACATTGCTAGGATGCGTTATGGGTTTATTACCTAGTTCATTTACCTCACTCACATTTTTTATAGGATAAAGCGAATACGGATCCTTGAGCACCAGTTGATTAGCATCAAATCGCTCCACGCGCAGGCCAACTCTGACTTTTACATCTGAAAGTATAAACTTGTCTTGCAACCAAATGGCCGTATAATTTGGATTGTATGCATTGATGTATCTATTGGCAGCATCATTGGTAAAATCACTTATTTGACGCGATCTGCGGTCCAATTTTCCGAGGTAATTATATCCCGCATAGTTCACGTAGCTATTGCCGTTATTCCACAATTCATTGGCAGAAAACATATTCAAACTGAGCTGCGAGGGGTCTATCGTATTTACATCTATAAAGTGAGCGTTACCAGAATGATATCCATTATCATCGGATACCTGACTGCGGAGCGCCGCATCAAAATGAGTTTGAGCATCGGTATTATTTATATAAAAGAACTTTACCGTATCTAAAAAAGTGCCTTTGGCATCGTAGCTCAAAATAGGATTAGATTCATCAGGTTGGGTAAATTGATTATTGAGCAACTGCGGCATAAGCTGCCAAAGATTATTTGCATTTAAGCTGTAATACGATTGGCTACGTTGCTCAAAAAGAACACCGACTTGCATGTCGTGTTGGTTGTTCAATTTTCGGCTTGGGTGCACCGCAAAGTCTAAAATGCCAGAAAAACTCGATTTTTCTGTATTTGACTTACTAAAATTGGTAACAATAGTTCCTGGTGCGTACCACATACCGTTTACCGCTGCAGGATTTTGTCCGTTTAACAAGCCTTGATTTTGAGCAAGTTGTGACAAAGAAGCAAGGTTGTTAGCACGCAAAGCTGCTGCTGTTTGTGCTGCTAAAAATGGATTTTGACTACCTGCAGTAAACTGAATTGCCGTGTCTTGATAACCCATCCAGCGATAATAGCCTTGTGTTTTTACCACATTGCCATTGGTGTCTGTAAAAGTAAAATCGCCTTCTATGTAGTCGTATAGCTCATTTCCTTGGCTGGCAAATTTACCTATATATCCATAATCAAAAATACGGTCACCGTGCAGAGGGTCTACCGTTTTGTTGTCTAATCGCTGGTAATCTGCTATAAGCAAATAGCTGATTTTGCTTATCAAATCTCCATTATACAGCAATTCCCCTGTGGCCGAAAAAGGTTTTTTAAGTGTATGCGAAAATTGCGCATTCAGTTTGGCCACCACACTAGTATTTATCGGATTATGCTCGGCGTTTAATAAGGAATTAGAAAAAGACCAATTTTGTCTTCTGCTCAATTGCAACGAGGGCTCTAGCTTTATCCACATATCGCTATTGGGCTTAAACTCCAGCTTTACACTGTTGTAGATCGTTCCATTTCCTGCGTTTTGTTTGGCGTTTAATTCCTCAAAATCGGCGCTTTGAAATTGTAGCGTAGACGGCAAATTAATGCCTCCTGCCGCTGTGGTAAATGGCTGATCTATAAGAGCTTGCTTCTGCTGAGATGTTATGCCGCACAAAGTCGTGTAGGCTGGATTGTCATCTTTATTATTTTGTACCAAAAACGAATGCGTAACCGCCCAATTGGTGAATCCATTACTTACTTTTATGGGTTTATAAATGGAGGTTTCTATCGTGTTTTGATGGTAGGCATTAAAAGGGCTGGAGCTCCTTACCAAAATGCGTCTCAAGGGTAAAGTATCCAATCTGTTTTCTGTAACAAATTCTATAGCACCGCCCACAAAATCGCCATACATAGCAGGCACGCCTGCCGAAATGGTGCGAACTTGCCCAATATTTAACGTGGTGGGCAACGTGGGGCCTATTTGCACCATATTGTCTTTTATAACTTGGGTTTGCTCTGGCCTTGCGGTGCTGAACTGAAAGTTGTTTCCTCGCTTGGTAATATTCGCATTTAGTGCCAAGAAATCAATGGGGTTAGTATATGGACCATCGATTATGGTTTTACCCGTTATAGGTGGCCCACCTCCTGTGCCGACGTTTATTTTTTTTGTACCACTTACTTTTGCTTCCTTTAATGTTGTGGCAACGGTATGCATAATAATGAGCTGATATTTTGATTCTCCTGGTTCTAGGTAAAAGGAGATGGAAAAATCTTCAAAACCACTGTATGATGCTTTTAATACATACGCACCACTGTTTAAATTAGAAAAGATAAATTCCCCATCGTCATTAGGGAATAAGCCCGCCACACGTTGATTTTCTTTAAGCAATTGGACGAACGCACCGGGTAGTGCATCATTTTTTGAAGCTGCACTTTGCACTACTCCACGTACATCGCAAAACTGCGCGTTGGATAGTTGAAAAATGAGTAGCAAAACGGATAAGATTAGGTAATTTTTTCGCATAACTATTCGGATTATTTATGCTAAGTTCTACCTAAATATTGACTTAAAATGGCCCGTTTTAGGAACGGGCGCATTTAGGTTTTGAAGAGCGCGAACCAATTGAGCAACGGAATATTGAATTCGAGTAAATTTTTAAAAGTTTAGGTCTCTGGTTCATGCACGAGTGACTTTTTTTTGGCGTTTATCCTCCGCTGCGATTGTGTCTTTGTGGTTGTAACCTGCCAGCTGCTGCTAGAAACCCTAATTATTTTGTGGCACGTGCTTTTTTGTTTCCTTTTACCAAGTTGGTAATCATCTTTAATGAATTGATATAATCTGTGTCAAACTGAATGGTCCGTATGTTTCCGAGTTTAAACTCTCTTGTTTTCGACCATTTTCCCTTGGTGTCTAAATAATCAATGGTCAATGTATTTTTTACTATCGACTTTACTCTGCCTAAGTAACAATAATCGCTACTCCGAAGGTCAAATTGAAATGCTCCAAAGTTATCTGTCAAATAATACAATATTACCTGGAGGTTGTCAATTGGAATTATGTCTTTTGATGTTACTTCTTCCCCTTTTAAGTCGAGTACTTTTTGATGGAATTTCTCGATGTTATCTCTTCTATAACTCTTGATGTACTTGTTACGCAAAATGATATAGCCGTCCCTTACATAGTCGACAGGATTATATTTCAATAGCATCCAGTCATCATTGTAGTCAATGAGATAGCCAGAGTAAATCACTTCAGACGAAACGTATTCGAACTTGAATGAAACAACTTGTCCAATATGTTTTTTATTAGTCACTCTTCAGTTTTTTGGATGGCACACAACATCCATATATGCCCAACTCCACAAATTTAATCCAAATACCGAATCCAATCATACCAATAAATATCCGTTACGAACCGCTTGCTTATAACGCTTGTTTTACTGGGCCGTAGAGAATATGATTGTGCAAAATGATTTGGGCTGTTTATACCTTGTCCTATTTTTTCCACATCTATGGAAAGTAAGAATGATCAACGACTTGTGAATACGTATGAATGAAGTTTATATAGAATCAACTAGCTTAACAATGTTTTTTGAAAAGAAACTTTCTGCCCTAAAAACAGCTCTGATTCTCGAATAAACTCATCCGTGATATCCGACAGATGATACTCGTCTTCGCCTGACCTGTGCTCGTTGAGCAAGTGTTCTTTTTCTAAGTATTGGGCTACTGTTTCCGCTATAATTTTGGGTGTATGCAACACTTTAAGCGTATAGTTGAAATACTTCTCTATTTGTTGGTAAATAATGGGATAGTGCGTGCACGCCGGTATAAGCAATTGGCATTCTTTAAAATCAGCAAAGTACCGATCGAACACAGGAAAAAGCACTCTTTCTTCCATAAAACCGTCTTCTATAAGTGGCACTAACAAAGGGGTGGCTTTGGCCGTAATGTGCAACGAAGGATTGAGCTCCTTCAAGGCGATGTTAAACATTCCCGAACCAATGGTTTTTCGCGTACCTATTATCCCAATATTGTTATACTTGTTTTGGGTAGCGATTAGATTTACTATTGGACTGATTACCTCTACTATTTGCGATGCATGGTAGGGTACATTTTTAGCCTGATGTATAACCGTAGTGGCACTATTGCAAGCTACAACTATCATCTTGCATTGCTTACTTTTTAAAAACTGAGTGATTGCCTCTACATAGGTAATGAGCGCTTCCGCACTCTTGTCGCCATAAGGCAAATGAGCAGTATCACCATAGTAGATGAACTGCTCATTTGGTAGCATTGTTTGCAGGGCTTTTAGAATGGTTAAACCTCCTAGCCCCGAATCAAATACGCCTATGGGTTGCGACGTTTCGATATATTAATTTTTTATACCTAGCTTAGCTTTTACAGCTGGCATAAGGTCGTGTGAAGCATTGAAATAAATTACGCCACTTCCTTCTGAAGTATCCATTACATAATCGTATCCTTTTTCTTTGGCTACTACTTCTATTGTTTTTTTGATTTTATCCAATAACGGAGTAAGTAACTCTTCTTGCTTTAGTTGCAGCGCCTCATTAGCACGCTGATTTAACTCTTGATACTGCACTTGAAGATTTTCAACTTCTTTTGCTTTGATTTCTTTAACCGATTGTGAAACAGTAGGATCTTCTGCAATGGCCATTAGCGCATTATACTTTTTATTGGCTTCTGCTTTTTTATCTTCTAATATGGCTTGCCAGTCTGATTGTTCTTTCTGCAATTTCAATTGGATAGTATCTGCTTCTGGCATTTTTTCTATAAGCTCTGAGCTATTGATGTGGCCTACCTTGGTTTGAGCTTGTACCGCAAATGCTGCACTTACGAAAGCTAAAATTATGATTACTTTTTTCATTTTTTATTGTGTAAGAATATGTGTTATTTGTTTAATTGTAATACTGAATTGGTGCGCAAAAGTTACCTCGGTGGCAAATCGTCGTCTGCGTCGTCACTTCCTCCGCCCCCCGGAAGATTGTTATTGTTTCCTTTGGTTACTACTACGCCTAGTTCTTCTAAAACCTCATCGCTTCTGTCAAATTTAGGGTTGGAAACAAGCATTAGCATATCACCGCTTTTATCAAAAATGAAGTCTAGGCCATTGTTTTTGGCTACCTTATTTATAGCATCATACACTTTGTCTTGAACTGGCTTTATTAATTCTTGTCGTTTTTTGAATAACTCCCCTTCGTAGCCAAACTTGTCGTTTTGCAATTTTTTAGCCTCACGCTCTTTTTCTATAATTTCGTTTTCGCGCTTGGTTTGCAAGTCTTTGGTAAGCAATACTTTTTCTGCCTGATAGGTTTTATAAAGCTTATCTATTTCTTCGAACTTGGCATCTATTTCTTCTTGCCATTTTTTACTTAATTCGTCTATCTGCGTTTGCGCCGATTTGTATGCCGGCATTTGAGAGAGAATGTATTCTGAATCTACATACGCAAAACGTTGTGCATTTGCAGAACTACCCAATAGGGTAAAAAATAATAAGAGAATGGTGCTTTTAAATATCGATTTCATGCTATTTGTTTTTACAGTATCAGTACACATACTGTGCTAAACTGGGCAAAGTGCTGCAAACATATAAAAAAATGAAGCCTTCGCTTGCTTTCAGGATTTTTTTTGCTCGTTTAAAAATGTATGTTTTTAAGTACATTAATGAGTTAATTGTACACTAGGTGTAGTGATGGTGTTGCTTATATTTAGTGCTCTATCCATCAATTTCACTTCAAATTTGAGTTCGTTTGGCTGTGTAAGTGCGGGATTGGCAGTTAGGCTAACGGTAAGATTGCCGGTTATTCCTTTATTCTTTCCTGTAGGAGTAAGCAGCGGAATGCGCTGATGTTGATTGCCATAAGGTTTGTTATTTGCCGGGTCTATTAATTCTTCAAAATCGTTTCCGTTTTTTACCAAATACGTAATGGGTAAATTATGAAAATACGGACTTCCATAGTTGAAAGGAGCTGCTGTATCTGCATCTGTAAGACCAATATCCCCATCTCCATCCTCAAAATAAAACACTAATTTCAGCACACTGTCTTTTAGGTTCGTGTCTTTTACTTTTTCTAGTGAAACAAACTCAATGCGAGGAATCGGGCTAAGATTAATTTGCTCATTATTGCACGAATACAAGCAGGTAAATAAGAGCATTGCTACTACCTTTGTTGCGTTTATAATGAGTTTACCTGACATAGAAACCATTTGGAATGTATCTGAGCACAATTTTAACGATATAGCCTTACAGTTATTTCAATATCAGGTAAAAAACAATCCTGTGTATGCCCAATATGTCAAATTACTTGACAAACGGCCCCATTCTATTGCCCATTATTCTCAAATTCCCTTTCTACCTATAGCCTTTTTTAAGACACATAAGATTGTTTCAGGAGCACAACAAACCGATTTTTATTTTGAAAGCAGCAGTACTACCGGACTGAATACCTCCAAACATTTTGTGCCCGATGTTGCCTTATATCACGCCAATGCCAAATGTATTTTCGAGTCTCGCTTTGGCAACCTAGCCGATTATACGTTCTACGGCCTTTTACCCAATTACTTGGAGCGACAAAATTCCTCTTTGGTAAGTATGGTCGACTTTTTTATGCGCGAAAACAAGCAATCAAATTCATTTTTTCTGTACAATCACAGCGATTTATATACTAAGCTAACTCAACCTAGCATTAAAAAGAAATTGCTTTTTGGAGTAAGCTTTGCCCTATTGGATTTTGCCGACCACTTTTCTCTAAAAGACTTAGAATTCACCATAATTGAAACAGGAGGAATGAAAGGAAGAAAGAAGGAAATGACGAAAGACGAGGTGTACAATCAGCTTAAAAATGCATTTCCAAAAGCAACTATTTTATCTGAATATGGAATGACTGAGTTACTAAGCCAAGCTTATTCAAACGAGCTTGCGCGATACACTTGTCCCGCTTGGATGAAAGTACTTGTGCGCAACGACAGTGACCCATTTACATTGCAACAAAATGAAAAAACGGGGGCGTTAAACATAATTGACCTCGCCAATGTGCATTCTTGTGCCTTTATAGCTACGGATGATTTAGGAAAACGCTACAACGACCAAAGCTTTGAAGTGTTGGGAAGATTGGATAATGCAGATATACGTGGTTGCAGCTTAATGGTGTAAACCTAAAAGTTCAGGCTCATACTGTACTTGCTGTAGAAATCGAAAATCTCATTCACCGCTTCGTCGGCAGAATCTACTACTTTAAATAGGTATAAATCATCTGGACTTATGTTGTTTTCTTTTTCCAACATCGTGTTTTTTATCCAATCTATTAATCCGCTCCAAAACTCACTGCCTACCAAAATAATCGGAAATTTCGCTGTTTTTTGGGTCTGCACTAGGGTAAGCGCTTCAAACAACTCGTCCAGCGTACCAAAGCCACCCGGCAATACAATAAATCCTTGGGCGTACTTCATGAACATTACTTTACGCACAAAGAAAAATTTGAAGTTAATGAGCTTATCTCTATCTATATATTGATTATCAAATTGCTCAAATGGCAGTTCTATATTTAAACCTACGGATGCTCCTTTTTCTTGATGTGCTCCTTTGTTTCCTGCTTCCATAATACCTGGCCCACCTCCTGTGATAACTCCAAGGCCTGCAGCAGCTAGTTTGTTTCCAATTTCTACGGCCATTTCGTAATAACGGGTTCCTGGCTTAGTTCTGGCCGACCCAAATACCGAAACACACGGACCAATTCTGGCCAATTTATCGTAGCCATCTACAAACTCAGCCATAACTTTAAATATATTCCAGCTATCGCTGCTTTTTATTTCTGGCCAATCTTTATTCGCAAATGCTTGATGTATTCTTTCTTGATTTTTTTCTGTCATTTTATTCATTTATTCTGTTATCGGTTCTTTTGTTTTTAGTAGTAAACTATCTGCAAATAATAAAATAGAGGTGATGAAACCATTTACTATTATTACCTCAAAACCTGGCTTAAAGCCCTCTATCCATTCTGGAAACTTCCAGTAATATATTGCAGTGCATGCTATAGAAATAAACGTGATTATTAATACGTGTTTGTCCACCACTTTGTAATTGGTTAATATACCAAAAGCGAACAAACCCAACAACGGCCCATATGTAAATCCAGCTGCTGTAAACAGTTCTTTAATTACAGAATCATTGTTTATTTCTTTGAAAAGCAGGATGGCTAAAAACAAGATAAAAGCGAATGAAATATGCACCCATCTTCTTGTTTTCAGGTGTGTTTGTTTATTTCTTTCATACCCTAAAAAGTCGACACAAAAACTTGTGGTAAGCGCAGTGAGTGCGCTGTCTGCGCTGCTATAAGCCGCAGCTACTAGTC
Organism: Bacteroidota bacterium; assembly: GCA_041164545.1. Lineage (GTDB taxonomy): Bacteria > Bacteroidota > Bacteroidia > NS11-12g > UBA9320 > UBA9320. The sequence continues at coordinate 2,438 of JBEAPG010000020.1, read as the reverse complement.
CTACTATAAAAAACACGGCAATCAGTGGGTTTGCGTATTGCAAGGCAACGGTGGTAAACAGTTGATCTCCAGTACCAAAGTCTGTTATTCCTTTTGCACCCACATATTGATATAGTAATGCACCTAAACTCAAGAAAATGAGGTTTACAATCAAAAACATTATCATCTGAATATAGATGTTTTTTTGCGCGCTTTTTACATTGGAAATACTCAAGTTTTTCTGCATCATATCCTGATCTAATCCTGTCATAGTCAAGGCAATAAAAGCTCCACCCAAAAATTGCTTCCAAAATACATTCCCTCCGTTTCCTTCAAAATGAAAGATTTGCGTATTTGGATCATTTACTAGGTTTGAAACAGTTTGTGTAAACGTCCAATCTAAATCTCGAATAATAAAACCGATAGTCAAAACAACAGCTGTAATTAAAAAGAATGTTTGAAATGCATCTGTATACACCACTGTTTTTATCCCGTTTTTAGCTGTATAGGTAAATATGAGTAAAATGGCAATGGCCACCGTTACCCAATAAGGCAAACCAAACGGCTGAAAAATAGCGAGATGAAGCACTCCTGCTATTAAAAATAAGCGGAATGAAGCCCCAATAATTCTACTTAATAAAAAATAGGCTGCACCTGTTTTATATGCAACGGTGCCAAACCTACCTTCCAAGTAGGTATAAATGGATGTTAAATTTAATCGGTAATAGAGTGGTAAAAGAACAAGAGCTATAATAAGATAACCTACCATATAGCCTAAAACGGTTTGCATATAGCCGAAATGAGTACTCGCCACCCAGCCCGGAACACTTAAAAAAGTAACACCACTTAGCGATGCACCTATCATACCAAAGGCCACTAAAAACCAAGGTGACTTTCTATTTCCTGTGTAAAATGACGTTGAATCACTGTTTTTTGACGTGAGCCAAGAGATAAGAATGAGCAAGCCAAAATAACCAGCTAAAATCAATAGCGTTTGAAGTGGAGACATATGTATTACTCTGAGACTTGCAGTTTATCACCCAATTTCACCACAATGGTATCTAACTTATTCCATTTTTTAAGTTGCTCCTCGGTTACGTTGTATCTTTTGCAGATATTGTACAAGGTGTCTCCTTTCACAACGTGGTGATATACTGGTCCATCAACTACTATTTCCTTTTTAATATTTTCTATTTCTTCGTCAGATTTGGGTGTTTCTGCTTTAGGCGTTGGTTTTGGTGCTTCTACCATTTTATTTGCCCTTTTTCCTGCTTCGGGACTCAGATACACTTTTTGACCAATCTTCATCGTAACCGGATTTAAATCATTGTTCCATTTCATTAAATCTTCTTCCAGAATGTGATAACGCTCCGCAATGCGATAGATGTTATCGCCCTTGGCTACTTCATGATACTCTGGCACTTCTATTTTTTCTATTTTTATAGCTCCCGCTTTTGTTGTGTCAACAGATTGGGTCTTTTGGCTATGCGGGTTTACAAACTTGGGTTCTGCAGGTTCTTCCCATACAGGTTCTTCTTTTTTCAGTTCAACGGCATCTTCTGCGTCTCTCTTTTTCTGCATAGCAAGTACTTCTCCTGGCTTTGGTTCTGTGCCATATTCCATTCTATTCTTCTTATACAGCTGTTTTAGTTTTATACCGTAGCGCTGTGAAATTTGGTACATCGTTTCGCCTTCCGTTACCGTATGCACTTCTTCCGAACCTCTTCTGCGCTTTGGTTTTAAATACACAATGTCTCCCGCATTTATCTCTGCTCCTTCTGGCAAATCATTCCATTTTCTTATGTGTCTGTCTTTCACATAATTATCTGCCGCAATACTGCTCACCGTTTCTCCTGGTTTAGCTGTTCTTACAGGTATCCCATTTATACTCTCACCCATTTCCAGTGCAGGCAAACCTCCACCAGGCATCGGTTCTAAATCAAATTTATGTAGCTCATACCTTTCAATCAGGTTGACTAAAATAGACCCATAATTAGGATTAGTAGCATAGCCCGCTTTGCGAAGCCCATCGCACCAATTTTTATAGTCAGTTCTATCTAACTCAAAAAGGGTCTGATATCTCCAATTAGTTCTTAAAAAATTCGAGTGATCACGAAACGATTCAAGCACACTTTCGTATGCTCTAAAGCATTCATCGGGTGCATCGTCGTCGGCATATATTACATTGCCTGTCCAATCGCCTTTGCATTTTATACCAAAATGATTGTTTGCATATTTTGCCAATCTACTGTTTCCGCTGTTGCTTTCTAATACTCCTTGAGCCAGTGTAATACTCGCAGGAACGCCACTTCTGTGCATTTCAATTATGGCAAGGTCTTTAAATTTATCAATATATTCTGTCGGTGTTTGCTTCTGGGCAAAGCCTCTATTAGCTAGTGTTACAATCAATATAAATAAGAAGTATCTCATCAGTTTTTATGGAAGTTTCAAAAGTATCT
>JBEAPG010000019.1:0-12036 GCA_041164545.1 Bacteroidota bacterium | reverse complement strand
TATTTAACTAAATGGACTAATGGTGGATCAGAAATTATAGGTAATTCTGTTATATATGATGATGGTACTAACGTTGGTATAGGTACTACAAGTCCATCTTATAAATTAGATGTCGCAGGAAGCGCAAAAGTTACAACTTTAAATGTAATCGGATTAACTACAGTTTACGGACCCGGAGGTACTGCTAGAGCAGATAGTCATGGAATTTCTTTCTATGAATCAAACCCAGATTATAGAATAAGTTTTGATTCTATAGGTGGTACTAAAGGATACATTAGGTATAATGTTGATTCTGCTCAAAACACTCATGGACATATATTTTCTGCTGGAGATTTTAGCGGTACACCATCGGAATTGATGTTAATAAGAGGTGACGGTAATGTTGGTATAGGTACTGCAAGTCCCGGTGCAAAATTAGACGTTAGAGGGTCAGATGGTTATTTAAAATTTGATACTAGTTCGTCAGATGGCACAATTAAATCAGATTACAACTTAAAACTATATGCGGATGATACCGGAGATAACAGTAGTACTTATCAAAATATTCAATTTTATACTGCTGGAGCTAATGAGCGGATGCGTATTACGTCTGCAGGTTCAGTTGGTATAGGTATTACGAGTCCTTCTGCTAAATTAGATGTCAGAGGAACAGCAGCTGATGGTACAGAATTATTAAGAATAGAGTCTGACGGGGATGTTTCTGATGGAGGATATCATTGGATGACTTCTGAAATGGCATCAAGTCAGTCAACTAATGCTAATATTGTTCATTTAATAGGTGTAGCTGAGAGTACTAAAAATTCTGCATATATTGGTTTCCATTACGCTGGTGCCGGAAGCAATTCCAATTATCTTACATTGGGAGGCTATGCTGCAAATAATCTGTTGATTATAAAAATGGATGGGAACGTTGGTATAGGTACTACAAGTCCATCTGCGCCTTTGCATAGTACGGGAACTATACGGGTAGGCTCCAGCCCTTTTACTGATTATAAGGCTGCCCAGCAATATAGTAGCTCAAATTATGAAGTCGCTTTAGCTAGTGGTACTTTTAAAATATCAGACGGAAACAATGATGCTAAACTTGCAGTAGTTATATCTACTGGTAACGTTGGTATAGGTACTACTTCGCCTTCATCTACTTTACATATTGTTGATGGAACTTCGGGCGATTCAGTTCTTAAAGTTGACGGAACAAATGGTACACTGTTTGAAGTCGTTGATGATCTTAGTGGGTCATTGATGTCTGTAAATGATGCAGCAGGACTTCCAGTATTAGAGGTCTTTGCAGATAATCATATAGTAGCTGGAAGATATGGGCAAAATGATTTTTATCTTGATACAAATGGTAACTTAGGATTAGGAACTGCAAGTCCAATTGGTGCACTTGAGGTATACAAAGGCAATTCTGCAGGATTAGGTGGACATATAGTATTAAGTAATAGTGGATTAGCAGTCGCTAATGAAACTGCAATTATATTCAATGATAGCGCATTAGGAGCTTCAGCATTCACAAGAGGGGCTATATCATGTGTGACTGAAAGCAGTCCTTATAAAGGTAGTTTAAGATTTAAAACAGGTAACTCAGTTTATAGCTCTTTAGCCACTAGAATGACCATTGAAGGTGATGGTAATGTTGGTATAGGTACTACAACCCCTCTAACAGATCTAGACGTAAGAAACAATATCGGTGTTTACGGAGCTAACTCTTCTACTAGTGGTCAGATATATTTAGGCTCAAGCGATTTTACTAATTCAGGTTATTATAATTCAGCTCCGGGTATAGGCGCAATTATATCAACAGGAGATAGCCAAACGAATGGTTTAGGTTTTTATACTTATACTGGCGCTTCAAATTCTCGAACTGAAAAAATGAGAATCGAAGCTGATGGTAATGTTGGTATAGGTACTGGAAGTCCTAATCATAAATTAGAAGTATTAAACACAGCTAATAGCGAAACTTACATAAGAGTAAATAATCAAAATTCTGGTGCGTCTGCTTATACAGGATTAGATTTGCAAAGCTATGGTGGCGGCTGGCAAGTTAAAGTTCCAGCTAATACATCATTTGTAAATCCTCTAATATTCTCATTCAATAACTCTGAGAGAATGCGTGTGGAATCGGATGGAAAAATCCGAATTACAAGTAATGTTCCAGTATGGTCTGGAGCATATGGTGGAGCATTGGTTCTTAAAGGAGATAATGTAACAAGTAATAGATACGCTCAATTAGCGATAGTGAATTCAACTGGATCTATTGTAAATAGTGGCCTACTCCTTGACAGTGGTGGTAACGTAGGTATAGATACCACATCCCCATCTGAAAAATTACATTTAGGTAGTGGAAGTTTCAGAATTAATAGTTCTGGAGGTATTGGTGCTGATGGTGGGTCTACTCATATTTCAGTCGTTGGTGGAGGCGGATATTATACTCAATCTAGTAGTCAAACAGGTTATTTAAAAATCACATTACCTGTTTCATGGAATGAGTCGATGGTTCAGTTCACGGTTGATGTATATGAATATATTAATGGTGCAGCAAAATCATTTACATTCGCTGGGTATCTTTATAGCGGTGGATCATATTGGTATCGAACTTCAGCGTACATGTTGACAGATTCAGATACTACTGAATACACTATAAGATTTGGTCATGATGGAACAAAGTGTGCTGTATACATAGATGACGGAGGTGGGGCTTCTGGCTCTTGGAGTTATCCTCAAGTTAGAGTTAGGGATGTCATGGTTGGCTTCTCTGGTTATGCTGTTAACAACTGGGTAGACGGTTGGAGCGTAGGTTTCACAACTTCTTTAGGTACAATAACTCAAACACATACTTGTGGTGGTGGTGGCGCTGTAAATGGTTCTGGCGCAGCTAATAAAGTCGCTTTCTGGACTGATGCAAATACCTTATCTAATAATACTAATTTTCATTGGGATAATAGTAATGGAAGATTGGGTATAGGTACTCCAAGTCCTTCTACTGCATTACATGTTAGTGGAAGTGCTCTTGCAAATACTTTATATGCTGGTAGTTCCACTTCTGCTGCAATAGTTATAGATAGCTCAACAATATATAGACCTAATAGCTTCTTTCAAATTATAGGTGGTGGATCTCAGTCCACTAGAAATAATATCAAATTTACTAATGGAGCAGGACTTGTAATTGATGGTGGAAGCGGAGAAACTGCTGGTGTGGAAATAAAAGGTGGTGGTGGTAATGTAAAATTTACGCAGGGTAATGTTGGTATAGGTACTACAAGTCCAGCTTACCTTTTAGATGTTGCTGGAGATGCCGCCGCTAATTTTGTTGGTAAAGTAACTACAGGAACAAATGGAGCAGCTAATGATCCTTTTAGGTTAGAATACGACACTACAAGTTGGCTGATAGGAGCGGCTCCAAGTGCTTCTAGTGGAAATATAACTTGGGGTTTATTTTGGGCTGGTAATTCTGGGGCAGCTTATGGAACTAATGGAGCTGGGGGACCCGGAGATATATGGAGCAACAGTGGCAATCCAAATGAATTTGTGTTTGTGGGTGCAAATAGCACCAAATGGACTCTTTATGGTAATACTGGTGACACTTGGCAAGCTGGAGATGCATTAGTCGCTGGTTCAGTTGGTATAGGTACTACAACTCCTTATACACATTTACATGTTTCTGCCTCTAGTGCTCCCAGTAATATTTTTGCTAAATTTCAAAATACCTCTGGAAACATTTGGACGCAATGGACAGGAACGGGAAGCAGTTGGCAAATTGGAACGACAGCAAATGGTTTAGAATTTTATAATGATGATAATTCTGCTTATAGAGTAGCGATCAAAAATGATGGAAATGTTGGTATAGGAACTAGAACTCCTAATAGGACATTATCTATCTACCAAGCATCAAATCCAGTTTTACAATTAATTAATAGCACGACTGGATCAACAAGTTCGGACGGATTTTTAATAGCTCAAAACGGTTCAGATTCATATTTAGAAAATGCCGAAGCTGGAGCGATGGTTTTTAGAACCTCTGGTATCGATAGAATGCTTATTTCATCTAGTGGTTATACTTCTATAGGTTCAAATTCTCCCGGCACAACTAGATTGAGAGTTGTCAACGGATCATCTGGACAAGAAATTTTCAAAGCAGATGATGGCAGTACTGCTGTTATAAGAGCTAAAGTTGATGGTACTGTTACTTTCGAAAAAGGCAATGTTGGTATAAATACTACAAGTCCTACTCAAAAGTTACAAGTTAATGGTAATATTTATATTGGTTCTAGTACATCTAGTTTCTTAGTTTCTAATGGGTACTCTTATTTTTCAGACTTTTCTACCTACGGCGGAAGGTTGGGAAGAATCAGTGTCATTAGCATGAACAGTGGTTCATCTAGTTGGGATGATTACACTTATCATGGTATAGCAAGTACAGATTATGTTGGAAGCCTAAATGATTCTATTTCCATTAATAGTTATAATGATATAACTTTAAGATTAGATAGTAATAATAATAATCCAGCCAGTTATTTGCGTATTATGAATAATACGACTGGCAATAACATTATTGCTTATATAGGTTTTGATGGTACTTATTCTACTGCGCAATTACCGTCTTTTGTTGGAATTAATTCTGGACCTACAACTAGTTATAATTTGTATGTTTCTGGTTCATTTGCAGCAACTACAAAGTCATTCGTAATTGATCACCCAACTAAGCCAAATAAAAAATTAAGATATGCATCATTAGAAGGTCCCGAAAATGGTGTTTACGTTCGTGGTCGTGGGGATTCAGATGTAATTGAATTACCAGATTATTGGACAGGATTAGTTCATGAGGATTCAATTACAGTTCAAATAACTGCAAAAGGAAAGGACGCGAATAACAAAATCAGGAAGTATAGTGTTAATGACATTATAGATAATAAAGTTTATATTTATACAGATAGCGGCGATAATATTTACGACTATTTTTATATAGTTCATGCAGAAAGAAAAGATGTTGAAAAATTAGTAACAGAAATCGATAAAATGGAAGAATAATTATGGGAATAAAATTAGGTCCTAAATTAGGAGGAATGGGGAGATCGAATGCTAGCAATGTATATGCTATGTTCGACGCTACTGATCAAAACTGCCATTCTGGAGATTATGAAGATAATTGGTTAGATTTGAGCGGTAATGATAGACATTGTTATAGGTTATCGACTCCAAGCACTACGGCTGCGTCTGGAACTTCAGGTAATCCTGATGAAGATATTCCAAGATTTACTAGAGATGGTTTAGAATTTTATGGACTAAATACAAATTCAAAATTTCAATTTGGAAGTACGAGCGGAACAGGAACTAGGCATTCTATTTCTAATACAACTAGTGGAATAACTGTTTTAGCTATAATGAAAACCACTTCCACTGATTCTACTGTTACTTACGCTGGGAATGCAGCTTTGAACATTTTAGGAGACACTACTAGCAGTGTAATTTTTGGTTTTGGAGTGCATGGAGGCAAAGCAAGAGTATGTTTTTATAGTGGATCAGCTTGGGGAGCTTATGATTCAAACGCTACGGTTAACGATGGAGAATGGCATCAAATTGGCTTTTCAATGGGAACAGGAGATCTATGTGACATGAATATATATGTAGATGGAGAATTAGATAAAACTGTTTCTAGTTTAGACCATATTTCTGGCATAGCTTTTAATAATATAGGGCTAGGTTATGCGGGGGATATGTTTGTAGGTAGTTTAAGGAATTTAATAATATTAAATACAGAATTAAATGATGCTGAAGTCAGGAATTGCTGGCTAAATCAAAAAAATTTCTCTGGAGGCAGAGGTGCTTATACTGGTCCTGAAGGTAATTTAAGAAATAAAGGGGGGAGATTTTTTTCAGAATTTAAATATCGACAAATTATAAATTATGCTTACGTTGGCGGGGGGTATAAAAATAGTAGCCCTTGGAAAAATGTTCATAAAACAGTTTCTTCTACGGATCAAACCACAAATTTAGGAACTTTGCTTCAATATTCCGCTAATTATGTTTCTGGAGCGTGTAGTTTGAATATATTTTATATTTGGGGCGCTAGTAATACTCATCCCGGCACAACCGCTCAAACTGTAGCAATGAATATGTTCACTGAATCTTCTTACTCATTAACTACCGCAATGAATATGATTCAAGCAAGAAATGATTCTGGAACCATGTTTTATGAACATAACTATGCTTGGATTACTGGAGGTGGATATAGCAATGTAGATAAATTTAACTTCTGGACTGAAACTATGGCTTCTTCGACTTTTAGTGGTGGAATCGCTGGTGATGATCAAGGTGGTGTTTCAACTCATTCCGATCAATATACGGGATATTTTGGTGATAGTGATGAAAATTCAAAATTAGCATTTCTAACTGATACTATAACTACAGCGACTAGTAATACTTTTATTTGGAGAGGGCAACAAAAAGGAATATCAAGTAAATTAAGAAAAGGATATTGTGGTAATGAAGGCTCTTATAACGGAGGAAATAATTTAAGAAGATGGCATTACCCTAGTGATTCAGCTATGGGAACAGTAGGTAAACCTCAAACTAATTGTGGAGAGGAAAATTATACCATGGGACAGGATCATCAATATATGTTAGGGAATTATGATGGCGCTCAAAATAATGAGAACTGGAAGTGGTACTATGCTACAGATAGTGGCACTGCAAATGTCAATGGATTATCGCCCACAGCTCAAGCTGGGCAATCGTCTGGGCATTGTGGATGGAGAGAATAAATTTAAAAGCATATGGGAACAACAGCAGGTCCTAAATTAAGTGGAATGGGAAGGAGTAACAGTAGTAACATCTACGTATTATTAGATGCTACTGATCAAAATTGTCACTCTGGAGATTATGAAGATGGTTGGTTAGATTTAAGTGGTAACGATAGACATTGCTATAGATTATCGACTCCTACAACAACCGCAGCTTCTGGAACTTCTGGTAATCCTGACGAAGATACTCCAAGATTTACTAGAGATGGCTTAGAATTCTATGGGCTGAATGCAAATTCTAAATTTCAATTCGGTAGCACAAGTGGGACAGGAACTAGATATGATTTATCTAATTCTACTAATGGAATAACTGTTTTAGCCGTAATAAAAACTACATCGACTAACGCTTCTACTGCTAGTGCAGCCGATGCTGCTTTACCTATTTTATCAGATACTACCAGTGGTGTAATTTCTGGATTTGGAATTCATGGAGGAAAAGTTAGACTCTGTGCTTATAGTGGATCTGCTTGGGGAGCTTATGATTCAAACAGTAGTGTTAATGATGGAGAGTGGCATCAAGTTGGATTCACACTTGGAACTGGAGATCTTTGCGATTTAAAATTTTATATTGATGGAGAACTAGATAAAACAGTAACCTCTTTAGATCATTCCGGTCTAATAAGATTTAATGCTATTGGAGTAGGTTATAATTCATCTGATCTTTTTGTAGGAAATTTACGTAATTTAATAATATTAAATACTCAGTTGAATGATTCTGAAATAAGAAGTTGTTGGTTAAATCAAAAAAATCTTACCGGAGGAAGAGGTCCATATACGGGACCAGAAGGCAATATAAGAAATACTGGAGGTAGATTCTTTGCTGAGTTAAAATATCGCCAGATAATTAACTATAATTATGTGGGGTGTGGTTATAAAAACTCTAGCCCTTGGAAAAATGTTCATAAGACAATTGTTTCTACTGATCAAACTACAAATTTAGGGACTTTAATGCAGTATGGTGGATCTTATGTTTCTGGCGCTTGCAGTTTAAATATATTTTATATATGGGGAGCTAGTAATAGTTTTGCTGGAAATACTACTCAAACTATAGCTACAAATATGTTTACGGAAAGTTCTTACACTTTGACTAGCGCAATGAATATGTTGAATTCAAGAGATGATTCAGCGACAGTTTTCAAAGAACATGACTATGCTTGGATAAATGGAGGAGGTAATGCTAATATAGATAAATTTAACTTCTGGACAGAATCGATGGCGACTTCTAGTTTGACGGGGGGTAATAGTGGGAACAGCGCTAGTTTTTCAGATCAATATTATGGTTATTGGGGTAGTGGGGCTCAGCAAAGAGTTACTTTCGCGACAGATACTTTAACAAGTTGGACTAGCTATTTTGTTCATCCTCAACAAAAAGGCATTTCTAGTAAATTAAGAAAAGGTTATTGCGGCAATGAGGGTTCTTATGCTGGTGGATATAATTTAAGAAGGTGGCATTTTCCTACAGATACTAATATCGGAAATGTAGCCAAACCTCAAACCAATTGCGGCGAAGAAAATTATACAATGGGTCAAGATCATCAGTATATGTTGGGGAATTATGACGGGGCTCAAAATAATGAAAATTGGAAATGGTATTATGCTACAGATACTGGAACGGCTAATGTAAATGGTCTTTCTCCTACGGCTCAAGCTGGTCAATCATCTGGACATTGTGCATGGAGAGAATAGTAGATTTTTATTATTTGTAGTATATAATATATTATATGACTGACGAAGAACTTATACAGTTTTCTTTGACTAAAAGTAATGCTACACCGAGATTTAAATTAAAATATTTTGTTGGCGGCGCACAATTAACACCCTACGCTACTTTAAAGCAATGGTTGATGGAGTTAAGGGCTAGAGAAGAGTCTGTTAATTCTATAGAACTCAAACATAGAAAAGCTTTATTAGAAGTAAAACTAGAAGAAGAAAAATTAGAATACGCAGCCTCAGAAACTCAAAAAGAATTAATTCAATTAGAAATTGACGATAAAAAGAATGATGTTGTTAGATACAAACGTCAATTAAGGGATTATATTTCAGAAAGAAATGATGTAATAATTTTAATTAAAGAATTTTGCGATAGCGAATATGGAAAACTGCCAGATGGAACTCCTTTAATGGAAGTTTTTGGTAATAAAGAATTAGAAGAAAAATTAGAGCATGAATATTGGACTGTGAGGATGGCAAAACAAGCCGCACTTGATGTAATGTTTTATGGTAGGGTTAACGAGGGCAATATGGATGCAATCTTAATGATGGACCCAAACCAACAAAGAGAAGTACTTCAATTAGCAACCCAACACGCTTTAGAAGTAGATAGAAATGTGAATTTATTTAAGCATCAAGCTTCAAAAAGATTAGATATGCTTGAAGGTCCAGAACCAGAAGAGACTTCCCCTCATCATCATGCTTATGGAATTTTAGGAGATAGTAATGAGTAATACATATGAAATTTTAGTAAATCCAGATGGTGGTTGGATTACTCCGTTTGGCGTTCCAACAGAAATAATGAGTCCCACAGGAATCGTTACAGTTAATGAAGGTGAATCAATCACTTTTGAAATGGAACCTTGTACAGATGGTGTTATTGGTGATGTCATCGTGGACGGAGTTTCTGTCGGGTCGCCATCTACTTACACATTTGAAAATATAAATTCAAATCATAGTATAAGAGCTACATTTGTTTATTAATTTATGTCAGATGTTTATTTTATTTATAGGGAGTCTATCCCTTCAGATGGCTATGTAGAAGAGATAGGTAGATACTTAGGCTATATTTCAGCAAAGATAAGAAGCGAATATATAGATAATAGAATAAAAATTGATTCTTTGGAACCATGTTTTATTTCTAAAGAACTAGCTTACAGTTGGATGTTTGCAGATTGCTACGATGGTAAAATATCTATTAAGCAGCGATCTAATGTTTTAGAACAACTTAGAAGTAAATTGTCAGAGAAGCAATTAGAAGATCTAGAAGAAAAAGTTAAAATAAAATACGAATTAACTGAACAAGATAAAAATCTTGGTGCGGAAATTCATAAAATAATTTTAAAGAAAATAATTTCTGATAGATTTTCAGCTAAATTTTTAAGTTTGAAGTCTGGTTATTCTCTATTAGAATTAGAGTCTTGGGAGATTCAAAAAGAAGAGGCTTTCAGTTCTGATCCAAATAAACCGTTTTTAGAGAGTTTGGCTTTAGCGAGTAATATACCTTTAGATCAATTAATTTTAAAGGTTAAAAATAAAGCAACAAAATATAAAATGAATTTGAGCGAACTTCTTGCAGAAGAGCATAAGTTAAAGCTTGAAGTTGACCAGTGCAAAGATATCGCTGATTGCCACAGGCTTAGACATTTGAAGTTTGGGGTGAGTATGTCTGTAGCTCAAATGAGAGATGAAGGGATAGATGTTTCTCCGGCTACTTTAAAAATGATTTTTTAATGTGTTTAATTTTATTATTACAGGAACTTGCTCTAAAGGTTGTTCATTTTGTTTCACTGAAGAAGTTGCTCGATTGAAGCATTCTTTAGGTGAGATGTCAATTGAGACTGTAAATAAATTATTGGATTATTATAATTTTGACCCACGAAAAGGTATATCTTCCGATGTTAGAATCTTAGGTGGCGAACCTACTCAGCATTCAAATTTTCAAGGTGTAATTAATACTATCTTAGAAAGAAAACTGAAAATAAATTTAGTTTCAAATTTTCTTTTCGGAGATAAAACTAAAGACTTTATTGTCAGTAAAATTAGGGGTTTCAGATGGATGCTTCCAAATTCTGCAGAGTTAAATGAGAAAAATAGATTTCCTATATGGAAGAAAAACTATTTAGCTATATATGATGCGTATCAATCTACTTGGGGTTTTGAAGAAAGTCCAAGATTATATTTATCTATAACAATATCAAGAGATTTTAAAGAAAGAAAACATTTCGAGTATTTAAAATGGCTTTATACTGAACTTCGAGGAAAGGTTAAAGGTGTAAGGGTAGGCTTGGATTTAACTGGAACTTATTTGATCAATAATAAAGAATTAGGTAAAGAACTAGATAAGATGATTAATTTTTGTCATGTTAATAATATGACAATTATTTCTGATTGCCAAGTTCCTCCTTGCTTGTGGGAGGGGGATACCGAAAAAGAAGTTTTATTTAGATCTAAAAATTTCGCAACATTTGCTCAAAAAGACAAAGAGACTTGTGGGTATTCTCCTATTGATATTTTTCCTGATACGACTTCAACACAATGTTATCCTTTAAAAAATATTGTTAATGTTAATAATACTTTGGATTTAGAAGGTGAGAATAAACTTGATAGTCTTTTGGGTGAATATAGAAAAGTCCACATAAATAATTTAAAACGATATGAAATACCATCCGAGTGTAAGCAGTGCGTCTTTTATCAAAAAAGTTGCGCGGGTATTTGTTCTGGATGTTTACAAGGAGGTTAAATGATTAAAAAAGTATTTTCTATTCCATTAAATCCATTCGTTAATCAAAAGTTTTTTGAAAATGATTTCTATCCTTTTTTAGAAAAAAATAAAGATTATATTTATGATATTTATTTTACAAGTAGGATAGCTCCATTTAACCAAGACGCAATGGGGGCATACATAAGAGAAAGCGATTCTAAAATTTTAATAGAAAATGCTTTATGCGTTCAGCAGGATTTAGGAATTCAAGTTAGCGCAACATTCAATAATATTAATGTATCTCCTAAATTTGAAAATTATAAATTATTTGTGAAAAGTTTTTCTACTCTTTATGACATGGGAGTGAGAAGCGCAACAATTCCTCATGCCCATTGGGTTGCTTTGGGGTTAAAAAAGAATTTTCCAAAACTAAAAATCAAGAATACTATTTTAAGAAAAGTCCAAACAGCTCAAGACTACGTGCTAGCCGCCAAGCAAGGTTTTGATTATGTTAATATTGATAGGGTTCTGATGAGGGATTTAGAAGAACTAAAACAAATAAAGAGAGCTCAATCTTATGTAGAAAAAGAATTTGGAAGAACTGTAGAAACTGCATTATTAACTAATGAAGGATGTTTCGGCAGATGTCCTATGATGGATGAGCATTACTCTTATAATAATTTAAAAACAAAAGACGATCTTCCTTATTTTAAACATGAAATATCGAAAGTGACATGTGAATATAAATGGGAAAAAGAAATAAATGCTTTCTTTTTTAAGGCAGCTACGATGCCTCCATTTAAAGATGAATATGATGAATTT
>JBEAPG010000018.1:0-12208 GCA_041164545.1 Bacteroidota bacterium | reverse complement strand
TTAGATACAAATTTGGTCAAAGGTTGCATATTTTCTTTAAATTTTAGAAATTTTTTTTAAAAAGGCAATTTGGAATCAAAAATTCAGATATTGCAATCGTGAAAAAGGACTTTGATTTTATCTACGAAGGATTAAATACTAATCAGAAAAAAGCGGTAAATACCATAGAGGGGTGTGTAATGGTTGTAGCGGGACCTGGAACGGGCAAAACACAGGTTCTGGGAGCTCGCGTAGCGCAAATATTGCGAAATACAGATTCAAGCGCGCAAAACATTCTTTGCCTTACATTTACCGACGCGGCTACAACTGCTCTGCGCAACAGGTTGTACGAGTTTGTTGGGTCTGAATCGTATAAGGTGAACATTTCCACCTATCACGGTTTCTGCAATATGGTTATTCAAGAGCATAAAGATTATTTTGGCATTCAAGACCTTAAGCCAGTATCTGAGCTTGAAGAGATAGAAGTACTTCGAGAAATAGTAGATGAAATGCCGAACGAACACCCATTAAAAAGATTTAAAGGAGACAGCTATTATGAAGTGGATCGCCTAAAAAAATTGTTCAAGTTAATGAAAAAAGAAGGGTGGACAAGCACAAGTATCAATAAGATGGTTAGTGACAAACTTGAAGAATTGAAAACGGATCCTACACTGTTTTACAAGCGCAAAACGGGTAATTTTGTTAAAGGTGATTTTAAAATAAACGACTATAAAAAAGAGGAAATAAAATATACTGCCTTACAAGCTGCAGCTAATTTATTCAACTCATATGTGTCAAAATTAGCAGATAGAAGAAGGTACGATTTTGATGATATGTTACTTTGGGTGCTAGAGGCATTTGAACGAAACCCAGACATATTGCTTCAGTACCAAGAAAAATTTCATTACTTTTTAGTAGATGAATACCAAGACACCAATGGAGTACAAAATAGTTTATTGTATGCATTAATAAACTATTGGGAGAACCCAAACGTATTTGTGGTAGGCGATGACGACCAAAGTATTTACAAGTTTCAAGGGGCCAATGTTCAAAATATTTTTGAGTTTTATAAGAAGTATGAAGACTTTGCCACTTTAATTGTACTGGATGAAAATTATAGATCTAGCCAATCTATACTTAATGGAAGTAATGCAGTAATTTCTAGAAACAAAGAAAGACTAGTTGGCAAGGTGCAAGGACTTCACAAGAATATTACGGCAGCAAACTGTGAAGTAAAAGACATTGCCAATGCTATAAAAATTGTTGAATATCCTAATTCGTATCAAGAAACAGTAGCCATTACAGCAAAACTTAAGGCCCTAATAGAAAAGGGGGTATCATTAAGCAATGTTGGAATTTTGTACCGTAATCATTCTCAAAGCGAGGAGCTTATTCGCTATTTAGAGTCAGAAGGTATTTCGTATAATGTGGCAAAAACGCAAGATGTTTTGCAAGAACCAATCATTCATCAGCTCAACACTTTTTTAGAGTATTTGAGTCTTGAGACCAATAAGCTGGAGAGTGGCGAACATTTACTTTTTGAAATTTTACATTTTAATAGTTTTAAATCGTTGACTGCTTTTGATATTGCGCAACTCAGCAGTTTTCTTTACCACGACCGACGAAACGATAGAAAGGAAGGGTTACCAAAAGGATGGAGGACGCAACTCAATGATATAGCAAGTACATTACAATTTTCACAGGAAGCAAAAACTGAGCTAAAAAGCTTCGTGATGGATGTAGAATATTGGCTAAAAGAAATGCATAATATCACTCTTCAAAGTCTAGTGGAGCGAGTAATGTCTAAAATGAGCTTTATTGCAAGAGCCTTGGCAAGCAGTGATGCCACATTTCAAATACAATGTCTAAAAACATATTACAATTTCCTTAAGGAAGAAACTGCGCGTAATCCATATCTAAAGCTAGGTGAGTTTTTACAAAAAATAAAGCTCTTGCAGGATAATAATTTGGGATTGAAATTAAACAAAATAGTACACGGAATAAACGGGGTAA
Source organism: Bacteroidota bacterium (assembly GCA_041164545.1). Taxonomy (GTDB): domain Bacteria; phylum Bacteroidota; class Bacteroidia; order NS11-12g; family UBA9320; genus UBA9320. The sequence goes on along the minus strand of JBEAPG010000018.1, from coordinate 10,216 downwards.
ATCTAATGACCGCTCATGGAAGTAAGGGCTTAGAATTTGATTATGTATTTTTATTAGGCTGTAACTCTGCAAAATGGGAGAAAGACAGTGTTAGACTTCCTTTTGGGTTAAATGGTCTTTTACCAGGCGAACCAGAATCTGCTAATGAAGAGGAATCACGACGTTTATTTTATGTAGCCCTTACTCGAGCAAGAAAAAATATAGAGGTAAGCTACGCTATAAAAGATGAAAAAGACAAGGATTTAACAAAAAGTGTTTATGTAGTCGAACTAGAAGAAAGCAATACAGCTCCCTTGCTTAAAGAAGAAGTACAAGAAGACGAAATGCTGCATTTCTTTGATTTTATGATTCAGCACAATGAAGAGCAGTTTGTAGACTTAGTAAATCAAGATTTTGTTTCAAAAGAGCTGGAGAACTTTAGGATGAGCGCAACCAACTTGAATAATTATTTGAAATGTCCTGTTTCATTCTTCTATCAAAACATAGTTCGTGTACCATCTGCCAAAGGAGCAAGTATGACCTTTGGTTCGGCTATTCATGCTGCACTCGAAAGTCTTTTTAAAACAGAGCAGGAAGTTTTTAAAAATGATGAATCTGCAAAAACGGTAATGCATTCGCAGTTCAGCAGATATATGCTTAACAACAAAGAGTCGTTTACCGAAGAAGAATTGCAACGGCAATTGTATTATGGCAAAGAACTATTATCTAATTATTTTGACTATTACAAAGACAAGTGGAATGAAAATCTGGACATTTCAGTTGAGGTAGGAATTAAAAACGTAACACTTAATGGAGTTCCAATAAGAGGAAACGTAGATAAGCTAGAAATAAACGGAAACACAATAAATGTAGTTGACTATAAAACCGGAAAATATTCGAATGCAAAAAGTAAAATAAAACCACCTTCTTCATTTACAGATAATCCAGAAGAAGCAGATTATGAAAAAAGATTTGGGGGAGATTATTGGCGTCAGGTAATGTTTTATAAAGCGTTAATTGAAAATCAAACAGACACAAAACACGAGGTAATCTCGGGCGAAATCGACTTTATTGAACCGGAAAGCGACAAGTATCACAAGGTTAAAATTATGATTAATACTGAAGGGTATGATTTTGTAATTAACCAAATTGTAGACGCTTATCAAAAGATTATGAACAAGGAATTTACGAAAGGATGTAACGATAAGGAATGTCAATGGTGCAATTTCAATAAATACTATCTGAACAAAAATGAGTATACAAGCGAACACTTGCTGAACGATTATTCAGATGAAATGGAAGAAAGATGACCTGCTTAGTTCAATCTATTTACAAACATTACTTACTTTTGATATGTTTATAGCACAATGGAATTAACAGACGTAGTAACGGTATACTCAGAAAAAACCCCAAATCCAGAATCAATGAAATTTGTGGCAAACAAAATGATTTTGCCAAATGATAGCATAGATTTTAGAAGTAATGAAGGATTAGACGAATGCCCAATGGCCAAAGAATTATTTGACTATGACTTTGTGAAAGGTGTTTTTATAATGAACAATTTTGTGTCAGTAACTAAAAAACCTGACTATGAGTGGTTTGATATTATTCCACAACTCAAAAAGTTTGTTCAAGAATATTTGGAGGCTGAGAAACCGATAGTTATAAAAAAGCAAGCCCTAACAGAAAAGGAAGAAAGCGAAGCTGTTACTAAAATCAAACAGCTTTTAGAAGATCACGTAAGGCCAGCCGTAGAAATGGATGGTGGCGCAATAGATTTTAAAAGCTTCGAAAACGGAGTGGTTACAGTTACTATGAAAGGTTCTTGTAGTGGTTGCCCAAGCAGCACACTTACTTTAAAGGCCGGCATAGAAAACCTACTTAAGAGAATGGTACCCGAGGTAGAGGCAGTAGAAGCTGAAGCCGCATAAAAAAAAGAATTAATATGAAAAAAACACTTACCCTATTATTAGCAGCGTCCCTATTTTCAATAAACGCCCTTGCTCAAATTTCATTCAAATACCGAACTGTGGAAAAGGTGTATTTTGACAAAGAGAACTTTGACTACGCTGTAAACAATGAAATAATTAATGGAACTACTGATGCTACAGATACCGTTTTCACTTGGACACGAATTGAGGACATACCAAGTGGATGGGAAACCGCTGTTTGCGAAGACGAATTATGCTACCCTACCAGCAAGGCCACCAATGATATAAATTTGGGTGCAGGTAAATCGATGAAGTTTAAATTAAACTTTTATCCATGGAGCATTAGAGATTGTGGGGCAGGGAAAATAGTTATAGTTTCAAAAAAGAATAGCTCTAATAGAGACACATTTGATACTGAAGTATGCTCTTTTGATCCCGCCAGCGTAAAGGAACTAAACAAGGTATTTAGCGTATATCCAAATCCTGCAAACGATTTTGTAACGGTGAACACAACTTTAAATGGCGTTTTAACTGTTAAGATTTATGACATATTGGGCAGTTTAAAATTAACAACCAACGTAATGAACGGAGAGCGAATCAATGTTAGTGGCTTGAATAGAGGTGCTTATATTTTAAAAATTGACGGAAATTCAGAGGCCACTCAAATAATCCAAAAGCTTTAATCACATAAAAGTTTAAATAATAAAAAAAGGCTCGAAGATTTATTCTTCGAGCCTTTTTTGTTTGTGTCTATGCTGCTATTTAATCAGCATTAATATCAAATGACTCCATAAACTTAGTTGTGAAATTGCCAGATCTAAAATCTGGATTTCGCATTAGTTTAAGGTGCAATGGAACTGTGGTTTTAATTCCTTCAATTACAAATTCGGATAGTGCGCGCTCCATTTTAACTATACACTCTTCTCTTGTTTGTGCTGAAACGATAAGTTTAGCCACCATAGAGTCATAGTTTGGCGGGATGGTATATCCTGCATAAATATGCGTATCTACTCTTATTCCGTGCCCTCCTGGCTTATGTAACACTTCAATTTTTCCCGGACTCGGTCTAAAATCTTGAAATGGATCTTCTGCATTTATCCTACATTCCATAGCCCATTTTTCTGGAAGATAATTTTTGCCAGAGATAGGAAAACCTGCAGCAATTTTTATTTGCTCTTTAATTAAATCAAAATTAATTACCTCTTCAGTTACGGGATGCTCGACTTGTATACGCGTATTCATCTCCATAAAGTAAAAGTTCTTGCGCTTATCTACCAAAAACTCCACAGTACCAACACCTTCATAATTTATAGACTCTCCAGCTTTTATGGCTGCTTCGCCCATCTTATTTCTAAGTTCTTCGTCCACAAAAGGGGATGGAGCTTCTTCTATTAGTTTTTGATGGCGTCTTTGTATCGAACAATCACGTTCTGACAAGTGACAAACTTTGCCATACTGGTCTCCAGCTATTTGTATCTCAATGTGTCTTGGTTCCTCAACAAATTTTTCCAGATACATGGCATCGTTTCCGAAAGCATTTTTTGCCTCGTGTCTTGCACTTGCCCATGCCTCTGTAAATTGTGCATCGTTCCAAATAACCCGCATACCTTTTCCACCACCACCAGCGGTAGCTTTGAGCATTACAGGATAACCCATTTTGTTTGACAGTTTTATTCCCTCTTCCTCACTTTTCAGCAATCCCTCAGAGCCTGGCACACAAGGGACACCTGCTTTAAGCATCGTACTCTTTGCATTGGATTTATCGCCCATGGCATTAATCATTTCAGGACTAGCTCCTATAAATTTAATACCGTGATCGCGACACATCTCTGAAAATACTGCATTTTCAGATAGAAAGCCGTATCCAGGATGTATTGCGTCAGCATTTGTTATTTCTGCGGCCGCAATGATGTTAGGCATGCTTAGATAGGACTGAGGGCTTGGAGCAGGACCTATACATACTGCCTCATCTGCAAACTTTACGTGTAAGCTATCTTTATCTGCCGTGCTGTAAACGGCTACAGTTGCTATACCCATTTCTTTGCAAGTACGTATAACACGCAATGCAATTTCCCCACGGTTAGCAATTAATATTTTCTTAAACATAAGAATTAAATATTAAGCGGGTTCTACTAAGAATAATGGCTGGTCGTATTCAACTGGTTTTGAATCGTCTACAAGTACTTTTACTATTTTACCGTTTACTTCTGACTCAATTTCATTGAACAATTTCATGGCTTCAATAATGCAAATTACCTGTCCTTTTTCTACCGTATCACCTACCTCAACAAAAACAGGTTTGTCGGGTGAAGATCTACGGTAAAACGTACCAATTATCGGAGATTTAATCTCAATTGTATTTGAAGCTGGAGCTTCTGGGGCAGCAGCAGGAGCACTTGGTGCAGGCGCTACAGGAGCGGGAACCGAAGCTTCTAACATATATGTTTGATGGGTCGCAGATGGAGCTGCAACAGCCTGAGCATAAACTGGCTCATTTCTTTTTATGGTTATTTTAAAATCCTTCTTCTCGATAGACACTTCATCTACCTTTGATGATGAAATAAATCTAATTAGGGTTTGAATCTCTTTTAAGTTCATATGATAAAATCTTTAACGAAAATAGTACAAATTGTTATAATCAAGAATTATAGGCCCATTTAATGTATATAGAGCCCCAAGTAAAGCCACCTCCAAAAGCAGCTAAGATAATATTATCTCCTTTTTTAAACTTTTTCTCGAAATCGTGAAATAGGAGTGGAATTGTTGCCGCTGTTGTATTTCCATATTTTTCTATATTGATAAGAACTTTATCCTTAACAAGTTCCATGCGGTTAGCTGTTGCATCGATTATTCTTAAGTTTGCTTGATGAGCGGCTAAATAATCTACAGTATCGCCAGTTAAACCGTTTCTATCCATAATCTCACGGCTTACCTCTGCCATATTGGTTACAGCAAACTTAAATACAGTCTTACCTTCTTGGTATACATAGTGCAATCTTTGATCTACAGTCTCGTGGCTAGCTGGAAGCATTGACCCTCCTGCTTTTTGATGAAGAAATTCTTTTCCAACTCCGTCTGACTTAAGAATACTATCTATCACGCCTAATTCTTCATCAGTAGGTTCAAGCAAAACAGCGCCCCCACCATCACCAAAAATAACACAGGTATTTCTATCTTGGTAATCTACAATAGAAGACATTTTATCAGCTCCACATACCAGCACTTTTTTATATTTTCCACTTTCGATAAATTTACTACCAGTTTCAAGTGCATATAAGAAACCAGAACAGGCAGCTCCTATATCAAAACTAAATGCATTTTTAGCTCCAATTTTATGTGAAACAATATTTGCGGTTGCAGGAAATACGTGGTCTGGAGTAACTGTGGCTACTATTATTACATCAATATCATCGGGTGAAATTTTTGTTTTTTCGATAATTTGGTTGATGGCTTCTACACACATATCAGAAGTGGCTCTGCCATCTTCAAGTATATGTCTTTCCTTTATTCCTGTTCTTGTTTGTATCCACTCATCATTGGTGTCTACCAACTTTTCTAGGTCTTTATTTGTTAGAATTTTTTCGGGTACATAGCCACCTACCGCTGTAATAGCTGCTCTCATTTACTTGTTTTAACTGGTTGTTTGTTGTGCGAAACTTTGTTCAATTTTAGAAATTAACTTTGATTCTACCACATTTTTAGCAAGTTTTATCATATTTCTAAAGGTTTCTTGCTTAGATATACCGTGTCCAACTATTACTGGTTTTCGAACTCCCAGAATAGGTGTTCCACCATAATGTTCAAAGTTAAATCGCTCTAGATATTCATTAGAGTCTCCTTTTTTGATTAGATTATATGCAAAACCTTCGCACGTTTTTAATACGATATTTCCTGTAAAACCATCGCAAACCACAACATCTACCTCGTCAGTGAATAAATGTCGACCTTCAATGTTTCCGATAAAATTGATTCCTTTTCTAGACTCTAAAATAGGATGGGCAGATTGAACAAGCAGATTGCCTTTTTCTTTCTCCTCACCTATGCTTAGCAATCCGACTCTAGGGTTTTCTATTCCATATACAGCCTTGGCATACTCAGATCCTAAAACAGCAAATCTTCCTAGTGTTTCTGGTTTCACGTCAGAATTTGCTCCTACATCTAGTAGCACCCCTGTAGTTCCACTCAACTGAGGAAGAACACTAGAAAGCGCTGGTCTATCAATAGTTGCTATGGTTTTTAGTTGATAAAGAGAGCTTACCATCATAGCGCCAGTATTTCCAGCGCCTGCAAAAGCATCAATTTTGCCTTCTGCAAGATAATGTATACCAACATTAATGCTGGATTCTTTTTTTGATGCAAATGCTTTTGTAGGATGTTCACTCATTCCAATACTTTCTCCTGTAAAAACAAGAGTAATATTTGGAATGCTAAGGTCTGCTAAATAAGGTTGTAATGCAGCCTTTTCACCAAAAACAAAAAAATGCTCTTCGCATTTTTCTGAATTTGCCACCTCTAAAATAGCCTTAATACATTCATTGGGTGCGTAATCGCCCCCCATTGCATCAATGCCAATATTCATAAGCGATTACTCTGCGTTTTTAGGTTCCAATACCTGAACACCGCGATACATTCCGGTTTCAAGATTTAGCCTATGATACAGGTGTACCTCGCCAGTTGATGGGTCTCTGTGTAATTGTTTGTTGCCAAGTTTGTAGTGAGTTCTTCTTTTGTCTCTTCTCGTCTTGGAAATCTTACGTTTAGGATGTGCCATTTTCTATTTTATTAAACTTTTTAATTTATCCCACCTCGCATCCACTGGTGTATCAGTTTCTGTGTTGGTGTAGGTTATCTCACATTTCTTTTTGGTTAAAGAATTTTTGCAAATTTTACGAAGCGGCATCGCTACGCAGATTTGTTCGTACAAACTGTCATAAATATTATATACCTGATGTGTAGCAGACAGATAATATTCGGTAGCGAGCAATTCTGTATTCGAGGTAATTTTAAGTACTTCTTCAGTAGTTGGATTTATTTCAATTTGAATATCTTCCAAGCATCTTTCGCATTGCGTTGATACAGTTCCTGTTATGGAATAGACAATTTTTACCGTACTCTCTTTTTTTTCGCAATTTACAGTTACCTGCAAATCGCATTTTTCAAAGAGACTATTTTCCTTTAAACCAAAGAACAAATCATTCAATTTAAAATCGAAAACATCTGTTTCGTTGTTGAATTTTATAAAATCAATATCAAAATCAGACAGCTTCACTTTAAAAAGTTGGCAAAAGTAATGATTATTGTAATAAATTGGTTGATTAATTATTTTAAATCCGGCACTCCGATACTAAATTTCTCTCTTCTATGGTCTCGATACGCTAAAGGAGCAAAACTTGAATCGTAATACGCTAGTCTGTTGCGATGCACTTTGTTAATGAGGTACAATGCAGAGATAAACGAAGTAGTATCTGCAACACCTTTGCCTGCAATGTCATACGCTGTGCCGTGGTCCGGTGATGTACGAACTATGGGCAATCCCGCTGTATAGTTAACACCTGATCGAAACGCTTTTTGTTTAAAAGGGATTAACACTTGATCATGATACATTCCTAGTACTGCATCAAAATTGTGTTCATTTCCAGATCCAAAAAAACCATCTGGAGCATATGGCCCAACAGCTATAGTCCCATTTTTTTGAGCTTCGGCAATTGCTGGTGTAATTAATTCTATTTCCTCTTTGCCCATTAAACCATTGTCTCCTGAATGAGGATTAATGCCTAAAACCGCAATTTTAGGTTTGGTAATTCCAAAATCGGATTTGAGATTTTCGGATAAGGTATTAATTGACTTAAGGATCTTCTCTGTGGAGATTTTACTGGCCACATTTTGCAGTGCAGTATGACCCGTAACCATAGCGACCCTTAAATCTTCATCTAGTAATAGCATTTGAACATCGCATTCAAATTTGGAAGCAAAATACTCTGTATGCCCATTAAAACCAAGTCCAGCGTCCGTTGCACTCTTTTTATCTATGGGTGCGGTAAGAATATTTTGTATTAAACCATCTTTAACATCTTGAGTAGCCATTTCAAGTGCATCAAAAGCAAACTTGCCTGCTTCTGCACTTGCCTCACCTGGAGTAATTGTAATTCTTTCTTTATTGCATACCCTTAGGTTAATGGCATTTTCTTTAATGTCACTTTCCTTGCGAACTACGTTTAGATTTAATGGATTTCGGTCAAGAAGTTGAGCGTAAAATTTAAAAATAAAGACATTAGCATAAATCACTGGCGTACAGTAATTTAGAATTAAATCATTGCTAAATGTTTTGAGTATTAGTTCTGGACCAATGCCATTAAAGTCACCAACGGTTACGCCAATTCTAAGTTTGTTGCTCATAGAATAGGGCAAATGTATGTTTTAATACGTATTTAGGATATTAGTTTTTGCCGAAACATAAACTCCAGTTGTTGATTGGTTTCCAATAATTTTTCAGCTTTTTGTTTCTCTAAATGCTTTTCGTGCGCATTTGTATAAGCAGATTCAATTGTCTGAGATAAATCGTCTTTCACCCAAGGTTTGGACAAAAATCGATACACTTCACCTCTGTTTATTGCCTCTATAACAATGTTTATATCGTTAACACCTGTTATTAGTATTCGGCCAATATGTGGATGTTCAATTTTCAAACGTTCCAATAGGTCTACACCAGAAATGGAAGGCATCATATGATCAGTAATCACAACATCTATCTCTGTAGAGTTAATAAGCGTCAATGCTTCTGTGGCATTTTCAGCTAAGGATACGTTAAAAATTCTTTTGAAATTTGCTTTGAATTACACGAGATTTTGCACCTCATCGTCAACATAAAGCACAGAAATTTTGCTTTTGTTTTCCATATCAGTAAGTACTGGTGGAACAAGTACAACACAAATTTTAATAAGTTGACAACAACCACAAACATTATTCCAACTTTGTAGAGTTTAACTAATGATATATCGACCAAGTTTTTACAATTCTGCTAACGAAGAAAAGAACGTTGCACTAAAAGGCCTAATACAGGACAAGCACGTAAAAGTGATTGATAGAATCGCTGAGCAATTAATGGATCTTATGCTATGCAGAAATGCGGGGTTAGACAGGAACCAAGTTCAAGAACAGAAACTCGTTGACCAGTTTCTTAACCAGCAAGGTAGTTCACTAGACAAATATGGAAATTGGGTTTATTATCCACGGAAAAACGAAATAGTACGAGTTTTGCCAGAGAAGGAGTTTATTGAGGTTAGAACTAATCGCAATAAATATAAAATCACCCCACAAGAACAGGATATACTCGGAGAAAAAGTAATTGGTATCGCTGGCTTATCAGTAGGCCGAGCAGTTGCCACAACCGTTGCTCTGGAAAGAATAGCAGGTGAGATACGACTTGCAGATTTCGACGAAATTGAATTATCAAATCTAAACAGAATAAAGACTCCATTGTCTGAAATGGGGATTAACAAAGCGGTTTCTACAGCTAGAGAAATTGCCGAAATGGACCCATATATTAATGTAAAATGTTACACCGATGGACTTACAGAAGCAAACATGGATTCATTTTTTAGAGGTGAGATAAAGTTAGATTTATTCGTGGAAGAATGTGATGATATTGGAATCAAGATAAAATCAAGACTGAAGTGTAAGGAATTGAACATTCCTGTCATAATGGAAACAAATGACAACTGTATTATAGATATTGAACGATTTGATACAGAGCCAAATAGGCCAATGTTTCATGGAAAACTTACAAACGATGACATAGGATTGGCAATAAATGCTAAATCAATGGAAGAAAAAATGGGAATACTTTCTAAGATTTTAGATGCATCCAGTATTTCTCAGGAAATGTTTTATACATTATCCGAATTAAGAAAAACAGCAAGAGCTTGGCCTCAGTTGGCTTCAGACGTACAGTACGGTGCAGGCGTAGTGGCCAACTTAGCCCGTAAAATCCTGTTAGGAAAGAATATAGTTTCAGGACAAAGTACACATAAAATAGAACTGTAATTGGCGTTAGAAGAATTTACTATTAAAGGGTTTTGGGCACCAAATAATCCTGAATTATCTGTAAAATTTACGGAAGGCCATCAGAATTTACTTTTTGATCATGGTTTAGGCTTTTTTACATCCAATGAAAGGTATTGGTATAACAACGATGATGTATACGTAGCCATAGTTCTAAAAGGGGATGAGGTTATAGCAGGCTTAAGGCTCGAAACTAAATCAAGCAGAAGATTATTGCCTTTAGAAAAAGCATTAGAATCAAAAGA
>JBEAPG010000017.1:0-12427 GCA_041164545.1 Bacteroidota bacterium | reverse complement strand
TTTGTTTTGCAATGCAGTTGTTAAATCTGTTTCTACGACTTCTACCCGCAGAAAAGACCCCATAGTTGCCTGAATTACTTTTGGGTTATACACATCAACAGAATTGCGACTGCAATATATAGTGGATATGCCATACCAATCTGCAATCCGGATAATAGTGCCTAAATTACCTGGATCGTTAATGCCATCCAGTGCAATACTCCATTCCGATTTTTTAACATTTGGTCTTTCAATATGAGCTATAGCTAGTATTTCCTGTGGGTTTTGTAAGGTTGAGATTTTATTAAAAGTCTTAGACTCAATCAATTCAAAATTAAAAGGTAAGTCATTACCGTGTTTGTCTAAAAATGCGGTAGTGCATAGAATAGTTTCCACCATCCATTCACTTTTTATAATTTCGTTTACAGATTTTAAACCTTCCACGACAAATAGACCATATTTTTGCCTAAACTTTTTAGAGTGAAGTTGCTGATACTGTTTTAGTTTACTTATGCTTAGCAAAAGAGTTTGGATTTATAATATTGAACGCAAAACTAAAATATTGTACTGTATTACTACTAGCTGTTGCATTTTCAAGCTGCAATCTCACGAAGTTAGTACCTGACGATAAGCAGTTGTTGGTTCAAAATAAAATTGAAAGAGAGGACAGTAGAGGTGTAGATTTGAGCGAAGAAAATTCAAATCTAAAGCTAAAGCCAAATCGAAAGATACTAGGGTTTATTCGCTTTCACTTATGGGCTCATCAGTATGGTACAAAAGGAATAGGTATTCGAAAAAAACAAGGCTGGAGCAGAAGATTAGCCGAAAAAATAGGAGAGAGTCCTGTTTTGGTAGATTCAAGCAAACTCGAATTATCGGCTAAACGTCTGTCTGAATATTATTTTAGTAAAGGTTTTTTAAATAACGAGGTTAATTATAAGGTAGCTCCTAAAAAACTGCTTAGATTAGTAGAGCTGAATAAACGTTCCGTAGTTACCTATCAGGCAAATCTAGGTAGTGTGTTTAGAATCACTAAATTAGAGTTCAATGCTGCGTCTCAAGATATTGATTTTTTAATTCGAAAAAACGAGTCAGAGCAAATATTAAAGCTTAATCAACGCTTAGATTTTGATAGGATAGAAGCGGAACGTAATCGATTGGTGGAGATGCTTAGAAATAATGGGTATTATTATTTCAATAATTCTTTTATTGATTTTCAAATAGATACAAATCAGTATTCGGGTAAAGCATTGGTCGTAGTGAATATTCGGAATATGAAGAATTACGAACCCCATTTACAGCAAACTATTGATAGCATTATTGTAAAGATTGAAGGAAATCAACCTGGAGATACCACTGCTACAAGCAAAGGTTTTGTGATTTATGGTAGCGAATATTACTTAAAGCCAGCCATTTTAGAAAAAAATATAATAATCGGTGTGAAGGAGTTGTATAATGCCGACAAGGTACAACGGACTTATTCTAACTTGCTTTCTATGGGCATTTTTAATTTTGTTACTATTCGCTTTCGGCCTTCATATACCGATAGCGCAAATATGTTGGTGGCGGAAATTAATCTGAAACCAGCAACTAAACACGATTTAATATGGGAGCCGCAAGCGATAACCACAGATCAAAATAACGCGATACAATCGAGTATCGGAAGAAACTTTGGTATTGCAAATAGCATTACGCTCAGAAACAGAAATGTTTTTGGCGGAGCTGAGTCGTTTAATATAGCCAGTTATACAGCCATAGAAGCTCAATTTAAGGGAGGTGATAATGGATTGGTAAATAACTTTAGACAAAGTGTAAGTACAGAATTAATTGTACCTTCTTTGATTTACTTCGAACGTAAAGAAGTAAGTCAAAAACTGATCCGAAAGAATACAAAAATTACAGCCTCTTTTTTATACGATCAGAATATCAATTTTACACGAAAAGTATTTCCGCTAAACTATACGTATAACTTTGCCTATGAACGATTTACATTTGGTTTGACCCCGTTTCGAATCAGCCTAAATAATGCCAATCCGGAGCCTGATTTTTTGGCATCTTTAGATCCCGAAACCCAATTCTATACTACACAATTACTTACCGACAACTTGATAATCGGCCCAAATGTATCGCTATTCTGGACGAATAAGTTAGACAAACCGAATAATTATATCTCAGTAAGATCTAGTCCGTTTGAGCTTTCCGGAAATCTTATTTCACTTTATTTTGATGTTTTTACAAATAAAACGGGAATCAATAAAGAAGTGTTCGGTGTAAAATATTCGCAATACACACGTTCTGATATTGATTTGGTTTACACCAATATAATAGATGAGAACAATTCTTTAGTGTATCGATTTTATGGAGGTGCTGGTGTACCATATGGCAATACTACATTTTTGCCTTTTGAGCGGAGGTTTTTTGTGGGTGGAGGTAATAGTTTAAGAGCATGGAGGCCTAGAACCATTGGTCCTGGTGCATATAGCGATACACTAAATGTCATTTCAATTGAAAAAACAGGGGAGCTAATGCTACAAGCCAATTTTGAGTACCGATTTGATATCATCGATAAATACCTAGATGGGGCACTATTTTTCGACGCAGGTAATATTTGGAATTTTAGAAAAAACGACAATTTTGAAGATGCAGAGTTTAAGTTTGATCGATTTTATAAAGAAATAGCGCTGAACACCGGTTTGGGATTAAGATTTGACTTTACGTATGTTATATTCAGAGTAGATTGGGGAATTGCTATGCACGACCCATCATATGCAGATGGGTCCCGTTGGGTGATAAAAGATTTTTTCTCAAACCGTTGGGTAAATGATAACACGGCAGTTAATTTTGCCGTTGGTTTCCCATTTTGATGAAACCTTTTTTTTTATGCCGAAATTACACACATTTAAAACGATCATTTTAACTGTTTTTGCTTTAGCAATACTGAGTGCCTGCAAAAAAGATAAACCCGGAGGTGGCGGAGTAAACTTGTTTACCATTGAGGATGATAAGGCATTTGGTGCTCAAGTTGCGGCTGAAATAGATAGGGATAATGTAACATACCCTATTTTGGATAGCGCCCAATATCCGATGGCTTATGGCTATCTCTACGCTATTAGAGATAGTATATTAAACTCCGGTAATGTTGTGCACAAAGATGATTTTAATTGGAGACTACGGATAGTAAATGATGATTCTGTGCTTAATGCATTTTGTACTCCTGGAGGTTACATCTATGTTTATACCGGAATAATTAAATTCTTGAGTGCTGAAAACGAGTTTGCTGGGGTTATGGGTCACGAAATTGCGCATGCAGATGAACGACACTCAACACAGGCATTAACTAAAGCGTATGGAATTGATGTTTTGTTTAGTATTCTTCTAGGCGAAAATCAAGGAACGATTAGCCAAATAGCAAAAGGATTGATAAACTTAAGCTATAGTAGAGATAATGAATCTGAATCAGATAGAAGGTCAATTGAATATTTGTACCCAACCGCATATGATGCACGAGGCGTTGCACGATTTTTTGAGAAAATAATAGATGCAGGCGGAGGATCTGGACCACAGTTTTTAAGCACACATCCTAATCCTGAAAATAGAGTAGAAGCAATTATTGCACATTGGGAAAGCCTAGGTGACAAAACCGGAGAAACTTTTGAAACACGTTACAAACAATTTCAAAATAGTTTGCCTTAATAATACAATCAAAATGAAACTAACAAAAGGAAAATACACCCTTGGAGGGGTAAACGTTTTAGATATTTGCCAAGAATTTGGCACTCCACTTTATGTGTATGATGCAGATACCATTGTACAAAATTACCATACACTTAAGAATGCATTTAAGGGAGCCGATGTTCATTTAAAATATGCGTGCAAAGCGCTTACAAATATTAGTGTACTAAAGCTATTAAGGAAAGAAGGAGCAGGGTTAGATACCGTTTCAATAGAAGAGGCCTTATTGGGATTGAAAGCTGGTTTTGAGCCATCAGAAATTTTATTTACTCCAAATTCAATTGGCTTTGATGAGATTAAACAAGCTGTTGAATTGGGACTTATTATAAATATTGATGAGCTAAGCACATTAGAGCGTTTCGGCAATGAATATGGTGGGTCTGTTCCGTGCTGTATACGCTTAAATCCACATATTATGGCGGGAGGTAATAGTCATATCAGTGTTGGACACATCGATTCTAAATTTGGAATCAGCATTTATCAAGTGCCTCATATTAAGCGAATTGTTGATAATTTAGGCATAAAGGTAAACGGCTTGCATATGCACACAGGTAGTGATATTTTAGATGCCGAAGTGTTTTTGCGCGGCGCAAATTTGCTTTATCAGGCAGCCAAAGAATTCAAAGATTTAGAATTTATGGACTTTGGTAGTGGGTTTAAAGTAAAATACAAAGAAGGTGATATAACTACTGACGTAAATGACATAGGCCAACGCATAGTCGAAAGTTTTAAAAACTTTTGTGCTGAGTATGGGAAAGACCTGCAGCTTTGGTTTGAACCAGGTAAGTATATTGTAAGCAATGCAGGTTATCTTTTAGTAGATGTAAATGTGGTTAAGCAAACTACATCTACGGTTTTTGCAGGAGTGAATTCAGGTCAAAATCACTTAATGCGCCCAATGATGTACGGAGCATATCATCATATTACAAATGTATCTAACCCAGTAGGTACAGAACGCATTTATTCTGTGGTAGGATATATATGCGAGTCCGATACGTTTGGCTATGATAGAAAGCTAAATGAAGTTAGAGTGGGAGATGTGTTGGCTCTGCATAATGCTGGTGCTTATGGTTTTTCAATGAGCAGCAACTACAATTCCAGAATGAGGCCAGCAGAAGTTATGGTATACAACGGAAAAGCTTATTTAATTAGGAAACGAGAAACACTAGATTATCTACTTGAAAATCAAGTAGAAATAGAATTATCTTAAGCTAAAAGACTTACGATCCAAAAGCTTGTCATTATTCAGGATTTCTATTTTATACGATCCTTTGCTGTACTCCGCTTCTTGGTCGTAGTAGTAGGTTATTCCTTTTTCCGTACCGTCGTATGTAATTGTTTCTTTAAGACTTGCTAACTCAGACTTATCTTGAAGTTTATTATTGTCTTTTGTTAACACTACACCACTAGGAGAAATGATTCGAATCACTAATTCTTTTTCCTCGGGTTCGGTAATAGAAGAAGCTAGCACAGAAAAGTTTATTTTTAATCTGTCTACCTTACTTGCTTTATCTTCAGGTTCTTGCTTACCTTTTTTCTCATTTATCGGATTAACACTTAGTCCAGCTATACGTACAATACTCGCTTCGCTCAATTTAGTACTCATAGTTTCTGCCATTTCAAGCAAGCTTTCATTTTCTTGTCTAAATGCATTAGCCGTTTCAGCGTTTATTTTTGCTTCTTCTTTCGCTTTTAGATAGCTGCTCTGCGCCTCTTCCACCATAGCTATATATTCCGTGTTTTCTTTTTTCAGTTTATTAATTTCATTTTTAGCTTCAGCCAAGGTTTTTGGTCCGTCTGGCCCACCTGAACCGCCCCCGGCAATAAGTTTTGCTATTTTTCTCTTTTCAACTTGTAATGCAATCTTTTGAGCTTCCAATTGTTTGCGCAAATCCTCTTTCAAATCTTCTTGTGCTAAATTTTCATTGATTTTGTCTTGCAATTGCTGAATTGTGAAGTCTAATTCCTTTTGTAAAGAATCGGCTCGATAGTTGGCATTGGTATACAATAACTCAAGTTCCTGATTCTTCTTTTGAATTTCTGTACCATTTTTGGCGTACTTAAAAAATAAAAATAAGTTTAAGGCCAATGATGCCAGAAACAAGGTTATAAATAGTGGCAAGGCTCGGTTGGAAGAATTATTATCACTCATTGCGTTATTGATTACTTTTGCTAAAACCGTGCAAAGATAGATATTATTGTTATTGGTTGTAATGAAATGACATTCAGTTGGTTAAATCCTATTAAATCTGCCTATTAAAATTCAGTATAATTGCCAAATACTACCTTATATAAGTTGACAAGATTCGAGTTCTGGCCGTGGTATATGATTTATGTACCGCTATTGCCCATTTACATTCTTGGGGTAATTTATACGCGCAGATGGCTATACTTCACAGCAGTAAATCCTGGTATTGATATGGGAGGTTTTTTTGGTGAGCGAAAAGATGAGATATTAGCTTTAATACCCAATAATTTACTTGCTAATGGAATTAGTATCAAAAATGGCGATTTAACTGGGCTAAAAGAAAGAATGTCATCAGCATCTATAGTGTATCCGGTAATTGCAAAACCTAATGTAGGAGAAAGAGGCGAAGGGGTGCGTAAATTAGAATCATACGATGAGATAACGTCCTATGCTAAGGATGAACCCGACTTTATAATACAAGAATTTGTAACGTTTGATTTAGAATTGGGCTTACTCTATACAAAAATGCCGAAGACGGGTGAAGTAAAAGTTACAAGCCTTGCAAAAAAAGAGTATTTACGTGTTTTAGGTGATGGACATTCTTCTGTAAAGAAACTGCTAAAACAGCATAATAGAAATTTTTTATACTTAGATCTTGTGAAGAGGGAATATCCCAACAAGCTCAATATAGTGCCAGGCCAAAATGAAATTTTTTATATTCACAAAATTGGAAATCATATAAAAGGAACTCGATTTATTAATTCGGCTGATGAGATTACTGAGAAATTAGAAGCTACAGTTGCAAAACTTGCAGATCAAATAGATGGGGTTTACTATGGGCGATTTGATTTAAAAGTACCAAGTTTTCGAGACTTGGAATTGGGCCTAAACTACAAGATTTTTGAACTGAACGGTGTAAGTTCGGAACCAATACACATCTACGATCTACCTAATGTATTTCAGCTTTACGGTAATCTTGCAAAGCACTGGTTTATACTAATGCGCATTGCAAAGCAGAACATAAAAAAAGGGGTGAAAACCACCCCTCTCTTTTACTTTCTTTCTCAGGTTAAAAATCACTTTAGCTAGTGGTCGTAATTGCTCCAGTCTATTTTGCCCATAAATTTTTGTTCCAAAGGAGTCCAAGTACTTTCGTCTCTCCATTTTCCTCTGCCATATGCAAATCGTGCTTTTTTCCAGCTACCAGTTGCATCATAACAATGTCTAAGGTAGTAAATCGCAACTTTCAAGTAGTTTCTGCGCGTTTTGCCTCCTGTGAGATCTAATTTTTTGTACCAATACCAGAATGTAGGGTCAATAACTTGTAAATCGCCGTGGTCTGTGCCACCGTTTGCGTTACTAATGTACCTCCATCCGCTCTCATTTTGTCCGATTTCTTTAACCAGTTCAAATGGAACTCCGGCTTCTTGGCAGATTGAATCTGCTACTTCAAATACAGATTTTTCCCGAACTACGGGTGTTTCAACAACCTCTTCTTGAGGCATTACCTTTGAAATTGCTTTTTTAGCAATTTGTTTAGGTGTGCTTTTCGTTACGAAACTCATTGCTGAAATGGCTGCGACAAACAGCAACACAACCGCGATGGATGTTTTTAACTTTTTCATAAATTTGGTATGTTTTGGATTTTTGTGATATAGAGAATATCAAAGAGTCTGATATGTATATCCTTTTGTTTTTAAGACACTACAAAGATAGTTTAGTCACTTTTCTTACCTAATATTGGTTATTAACATTACTTATGAAATAAGCTCGATTTATTTGAGTAAATAAATGATAATCAAATATTTATAATCGTTAAATTTGAACTTAGCTAATGTTAATATGACACATTTGTCGTTTTTGAATGACTTTAAAATGACGTAAATAGGCCGTTTTTATGCCTCGACACCGCGCATGCTCAAGTACCGTTCCGCATCTAAAGCGGCCATACAGCCACTACCTGCTGCTGTCACAGCTTGTCTGTATATTTTGTCTTGTGCATCACCGCAAACAAATACTCCTGGTATATCTGTTTTAGTGCTATCAGGGTATGTAATAATATATCCAGCCTCATCCATTTTTAGATATTCTTTAAAAATATCTGTGTTTGGTTTATGACCTATTGCTACAAAAAATCCTTTAATTGCGATTTCCTTTTTCTCACCAGTTACATTATTAAAAACGCGAACAGCTTCCACTGCCATGTCTCCTAATACTTCATCTGTTTCGGTATTATAAAGTATTTCTACGTTTGGTAAACTATTCACTCTATGTTGCATTGCTTTTGAAGCTCGCATTTCATCTTTTCTTACCAACATATATACCTTCTTGCAAATTTTTGCTAGATAACTCGCTTCTTCTGCTGCTGTATCGCCAGCACCAACTATGGCTACATCTTCGCCTCTGTAGAAAAATCCATCACAAACAGCACATGCACTTACACCACTCCCGTTTAATCTCTGCTCGCTTGGAAGGTTCAACCATTTGGCACTCGCACCGGTACTTATTATTACTGTTTCGCATTCTATTTCGGTAGATTCATCCACGGTCACTTTATGTGTTCCTCCATTTCTATCAAACTCCACAGAAGTGATCATTCCAAAACGCACATCTGCTCCTAAACGAACCGCTTGCTTTTTAAAATTTTCCATCATTTCTGGACCCATAATTCCATCTGGATATCCAGGGTAGTTTTCTACGTCGGTAGTTATTGTTAGTTGGCCACCCGGTTGTAAGCCTTCATACACCACAGGTTTCATATCTGCACGAGCAGCGTATATTGCTGCTGTATATCCTGCGGGACCTGATCCAATAATAAGACATTCTACTTTTTCCATATAATTTTGGCTTTATTTGAAAAGCGGTGCAAAGGTAATTTGAACCTTAGGTTTAATTGATAGAATTTTAGAATTGGTGTATAACTAGTTCTAATGTTAAAGAGCTAGCCCATAACTAAACTAGGTTTTTAAGATAGGCTAAGCTCGAATTGCTTAGGGGTTAAACCATATTTCTTTTTAAATGCATCAATGAAATGACTAACATTGGAGTAACCCAACAAATCAGCAATTTCATTGACTTGTTGTTCTCTAGTTTGTATTAGTTCTTTAGCTTTTACCATTTTATAGTCCTTCAGATACGAATGAACGGGTTTGCCATATATTTCTTTAAATCCCGTTTTTAGGTTGTACTCATTTAGGCCCACAGCTTTAGCTAGTTCCTTAATTGTTGGTGATTTTTGCAAGTTACTAATCAATTGTTTCTTGGCTTCACGTACCTTTATTACATTGTCTTTTTGGTTTAGAAAAGGACATTTATATGATTGGATGTTTTTTGCATTGAAGTAGTGATCTAACAATTCAAACTTTTTTGCTTCCTGCAAAAACACATTTCCGGAATTGGCGATGATTTGATCTACACATTGCTTTATATCTTCACTTGCTGCCTCAAAATGATGGTATTGTTCTTTTTCAAATATTTCAGCTTGAGAAAAATTGATTTCATCTGTACCCTGAGCAATGATGTGATGCAATGTGTCTATACTTAATTGGATAATGCACAGTTTTGCTGATTCAGAAGCTGTAAAATTCAATTCGAAATCGCGCTGTTGATGATAAAATAAATAGACTGAATAGGCTGGTAAAGGAATACTACGAGGCCCCATCGGTATCATCAGCTCTTGGTTAGCCGTAATAAACAGGCAAATCGCTCCAGGCTTATATTTATAGGAGAATACATTCGTTGTAATTTCATACACCTTTAGGGCTACGGTTTCGCCAGAATTGCTTATCATTTGGGATATTTTAATTGGTAACAAATTAAGTCAAAATAAGTTTTATAATATAACTGTCTGATTTTAAGCATAGTATTTTTTGGTCTATATCATACTCTCTTTTTCCTTTTTGGGTATTTTTATTTCTTTTTTGGTTATTTAGTTTCATTGTGTAAGGTCACATTTGCAGCCGTAAAAAACGAAAATGAAAAATTTATTAATTATAGCTTTAATTTTATTGAGCAGTGTAGGAATGGCGCAAACAGCCAAAGTGGTTACAACCAATGGCGGTGCCGATGATGTGTATTTTAGTTTTTCAAACAACGAGGTGCAACGCATAAATCGTGCTACTTGGGATATTGGCTTTACAACAAAGGGTTTTGACGCGAGTATACTAATTAATGAAAATGCAGGTGTGGAGTTATTTTTATATGGGAACAATATAGCTGCGTGGGATCAAGTAGATACTACGGGTTTTGTGTGGAACAATAGCTACAATTCTGAAGAAAGTTGGACTCTCGGTGCGTTTGCTAATCAAGGTACATCCCACCCAGATTATGGATGGGGTACATACACCCAAACCAATCACGATATAAACGGGGATCGAATTTTTATTATCAAGCTTTCGGATAAAAACTACAAGCAAATAATGGTAGAAAAAATGAGTGCGGCTGGTGTTTATACAGTTAAGCTAGCAGATCTAGGTGGTGCTAATACAAACAGCTTTAGCCTAAATAAGAAAGACGCCGCGTATACGTCAAAAAACTTTGTATTATACAGCTTGGTGAGCAATGAAGTAGTAAATGAAGAACCTAATAACGATTCTTGGGACCTGCTATTCACGAAGTACATTACTATTGTGCAGCAAGGACCGGTTACTCAGCCTTATCTAGTAAGCGGAGTAAAAGTAAACGCTGGATATGAGGTGGCAGAACGCACTGGCTTCCCAACAAGTAGCAACGACACTTCGATGCTTGTTTGGGATACAAAAATCACTGAAATTGGTTCGGACTGGAAGACGTTTAACAGTTCTACATTTCAGTATGATATAACTTCAGACCTTACCTATTTCGTGAGAACACAAAAAGGGGAAGTTTGGAAGATCTTTTTTACAGACTACAAAGGAGGCACAGAAGGTGGATTTTACTTCAATATTGAGCGTGTTTCGGGCTCGGCTTCTGTAGGTCAATACAGTGCGCTTAACAGCAGAGTATATCCTAATCCTGCGGTAAATAATATAACAGTAGAAAGCCAAGAAAATACAAACTTGATTGGCAGTTTAATTGATATGCAAGGCAGACGTGTACGAAGTTTGGAGTTACTTCCATTTGAAACAAACACCATAGAAACGATAGATTTAGCAAGAGGCATCTATACCCTTGTTTTACGTGGTGAAAATGGAATGTCAAGCAAAAAGGTAATCCTTGAATAATCTTAAGTCTTTTATAATATTGATTTTTGGGTTTGTGTCGATATATGCATCGGCACAAACTTCGTTTAATGTGGTTAGTGATAAAACGGGAAAATCACTGCCATTTCACATTGTTCTGTATGAAGGCAAGACCGTTTTTTCGAACGGCAAGAATGTTCTTTCTTTAGACTTGCCCAAAACGCACGAGGTATTAATTGTGTCTGAAGGGTATAAAGAGCATAGACTTTCAGCACAGCCAAATACATCTTACACCATTAGTTTATTGCCAATGGAGTTCATAATGAATGAGGTAGTAGTAACGGATGTGCACAAACCCAAGTCGCTCGATCATACGGTTTTAAATGTATCCAAAATCACGGCCAAGCAAATGGAGCAATTAGGCGCAGTTGATTTAAAGGACGCACTTTCTTTTCAAAACAGTATAAGACTGAGTAGAGACAATGCAATAGGCAGCAGTGGAATGCAGCTAATGGGTATAGGAGGCGACAATGTGAAGTTTCTTATAGATGGAGTACCTGTTATTGGTAGATTGTTCAATCAAATGGATTTGGAACAATTTAACCTAGAAAACATAAAACAAGTAGAGGTAATTAAAGGACCAATGTCGGTTATATATGGCTCCAACGCATTGGCCGGAACCATAAACATTATTACATCTAACAATGATAAAACGCCTAAAGCAAACCTAAATGCCAATTACGAAACAGATGGTCAATTTAACACGACGGCCACTTTTAGTAAACATAAAGGAAATCATCATTACACCCTAAGCGGTGGACGACAGTTTTTTGACGGTTGGAGTCAGAATGACGTGGATAGAACCTTTGACTGGATACCAAAAGAACAACTCAACACACGATTACAATACACGTATTTAAAGGATGATATAAATATAAATGTTCGTTCGGAAATACTTCGTGCTTTTCTGCTAGACAGAGGTAAACCACTCCTACCATACGAAGAAACTGCGGTAGACCAAAAGTATAAAAACATCCGCTGGGATAATAGTTTGAATTATCAAAACAAGCTTGGTAATGGGAATATCCAAATGATGCTTAGCAACAATACTTTTAAACGAATAAAAAATAAATATTTTAAAGATCTGATTACCCTAGAGGAAGACCTTATTCCTATATCGAGCGAACAAGATACACAAACGTTTAATGCTTCCGTTTTTCGGACTATTTATGGTTTTAATTACAGAGGAGCAGAAGCTTTGGTAGGTTTAGATGGAAACTACGAGATAGGAACGGGTGGAAGAATACTAAACAACCAACAAGAACTTTTGGATGTTGCATTATTTACAAGTATAGAAAAGCAAATAACA
>JBEAPG010000016.1:0-12429 GCA_041164545.1 Bacteroidota bacterium | reverse complement strand
GGGTATTGGTTATGAAAATCAGCATACACCCTTGCAATTGCTAACCGCCTACAATGGAATCATTAACAACGGTGAGCTTCATCATCCTCAAATTATAGATGCAATTACAGATGCAGGCTTGGTTATTAGTGACTTTAATGAAGAAAATAAACCTGAAACCGTTTGCTCAAAAGAAACTTCAGATAAAATTAAATTGCTTACTGCGGCCGTTGTTGAACGTGGTTCAGGTGCTAATATTAAATCAGATATCGTTGCCTTGGCTGGTAAAACAGGGACCGCCCAAATTGCATCTTCATCTGGCTACCAAACGGTGAAAAAGTATAACGCCAGTTTTGTAGGTCATTTTCCTGCTGACGAGCCCGTTTACTCAGTGTTCGTTATGATTAATCAACCAAGCAATGGTCAGTTTTATGCATCATATGTAGCAGCGCCCATATTCAAAGAGATAGCAGAAAAAATATATACAATAAGCGTAAAGCAAAAGGTAGAACCTGCTCAAAAGCCATATACTCCTGCTTTTGTATCCGGATATTATACTGACTTTAAAGAAATAAATAAGGTTATGGGTGTATCCGTAAACGAGCAAATTACGGCAGATGTAGTGCAGATAAATGCATCAAATCATAGTGCAAAACCCATAAATACTACGGGTAATAAACTGCCAAACACGTTAGGTTTAGGTGCTAAGGATGTTATTTATCTTTTAGAACAAAAAGGGCTTAAAGTAAAAATGACGGGCTATGGAAGAGTCGTAGAGCAAAGCCCAAAGCCAGGAACGCCGCTATCAAGTATCACCACTGTTTACCTCAGATTGAATTGAAATTACTAATTGACATATTGCCAAGTATTGCTCCAATTCAGGTAGTTGGCAATACAAGCGTGCGTGTATCTAATCTTACTTTGGATTCTCGTGAGGTGTCAAAAGATACATTGTTTGCGGCTATAAAAGGAGGAGCAGCCGACGGTCACGGTTTTATAGATAAAGCAGTTTCACTTGGAGCGTCTGTTATTTTATGCGAGACAATACCTAGTCAGATAGAGGCAGGCGCGTGCTATATTCAAGTACAATCTAGTTCTGATGCATTAGGCAAATTAGCTTCAGCATTTTATGATTTCCCTTCGCAAAAATTAAAACTTGTTGGGGTTACGGGCACCAATGGAAAAACTTCAGTAACTTCAATGTTGTACCAGGCATTTACTAATCTTGGGCATCACTGCGGGTTACTTTCCACTATTAAATATTCTATAAAAGGAGTAGATACCATTTCTACTCATACCACGCCTAATAGTGTAAGGATAAACCAATTGCTAGCAGAGATGGTAGAACAAGGTTGTGAGTATGCTTTTATGGAAGTGAGCTCACACGCTTTGCACCAAAATAGAACTTCGGGTTTGGATTTTGATGGAACGGTGTTTACCAATATTACACACGATCATCTCGATTATCATAAGACATTCAAAGAATATTTATATACTAAAAAACTGCTTTTTGACGGATTGAAGTCGGATGCATTTGCCTTAGTAAATAAAGACGATAAAAATGGGCAAGTGATGGTTCAAAACACCAAAGCATCTCGCTATACCTATAGCTTAAAGTCGATGAGTGATTTTAAAGCACGGGTATTAGAGCACGATTTGGAAGGTATGCTTCTCGAAGTTGGTGGTACAGAAGTGTGGTTAAGATTGGTAGGCGAGTTTAATGCCTACAACATTCTTGCGGTTTATGGTGTGGCCTTTTTACTCAACAAAGAACACCTGGAAATAATAACGGCTTTAAGTGCTATCAATAGCGTAGATGGAAGGTTTCAAAGCATAAAAGAAGCTGGAGTGACCGCTATAGTAGATTATGCTCATACGCCAGATGCGTTGCAAAATGTACTGGACACAATCAATGCTATACGAACCAAAAACGAACAATTGGTTACTGTAATTGGATGCGGAGGAGATAGAGATAAAGAAAAACGGCCTATTATGGCTAAGATAGCCTGTGAGCATTCGGATAAAGTTATTCTGACTTCAGACAATCCGCGTAGCGAAGAACCAACTGCAATTATCGAAGAAATGATGGCGGGTGTGACTCCTGTGCATTACAAAAAAGTACTTCAAATTACAAATAGAGCGGAGGCTATAAAAACTGCAATAGCTCTAAGTAATACTGGTGATGTGATTTTGGTGGCTGGAAAAGGTCACGAGACCTATCAAGAAATCAAAGGTGTTAAATACCCTTTTGATGATAAAGAAATACTAAAAACAAACCTTAAACAAATAAGAGACTGATGCTTTACCACTTATTTAAATACCTAGATACTGTATATGATTTGCCGGGGGCAGGTGTATTTCAATATATCTCGTTTCGTGCGTCTATGGCAGTTATTCTTTCACTTGTAATTTCATTACTTTTTGGTAAGACACTTATAGATATGTTACGCGACAGACAAGCGGCAGAAACTATCAGAACCCTTGGTTTAGAAGGAGAAGAAGCTAAAAAAGGTACCCCAACAATGGGTGGTTTAATCATTTTGGCTGCCATTTTTATACCTACCATCTTGTTCGCACGACTTGATAATGTGTACGTGTTGCTAATGCTGGCTAGCACTATTTGGTTAGGCTTGATAGGTTTCTTAGATGATTACATTAAAATTTATAGAAAGAACAAAGCAGGATTAGCTGGAAAATTCAAAGTTGTAGGGCAAATCGGATTAGGTGTTATTGTAGCCTTGGTGCTTCATTTTAATGAAAATGTTGTAGTACGCGAGCAGTTTAAAATAGCAAGGATGAGCGATGCACCAGCAGGTGTAGAAGTTTCTAATATAAACGGGCAATTGATGTACTTTAAAGATATAAAAAGTACTACTACCACACTTCCTTTTTTGAAAACACACGAGGTGGATTATTCAAAAGTACTTTTTTGGATGGACGAGGAAGGTGCAAATGAGTGGGCGTGGTTGGTCTTTATGCTGGTTGCCATTTTCGTAATAACAGCAGTATCTAATGGGGCAAATCTTACAGATGGAATTGATGGCTTGGCAGCAGGAAGTTCCGCAATTATTGGAACCACTTTAGCGATTTTAGCCTTTGTAAGCGGTAACCTTATTTTCTCTGATTACCTCAATATTATGTTCATCCCAAATCAAGGAGAGTTGGTAATTTTTGCCGCTGCATTTACTGGAGCGTGTATCGGTTTTTTATGGTACAATAACTATCCTGCTCAAGTGTTTATGGGAGATACCGGAAGTCTTGCTCTAGGAGGAATTATAGCCGTATTAGCCCTTATGATTCGCAAAGAACTGGTGCTTCCGGTGCTATGTGGAATATTTCTAGTAGAAAACCTAAGTGTTGTAATGCAGGTAAGCTACTTCAAGTATACCAAACGTAAGTATGGTGAAGGGCGACGTATTTTCAAAATGTCTCCTTTGCATCACCACTTTCAGAAATTGGGATATGCTGAGCCTAAAATTGTAACACGTTTTTGGATTGTAGGTATTATTCTAGCCATTCTAACCATCGTAACCTTTAAGCTTAGATAAGCATGAGTCAGCTTATCTCCATATTGGGTGCAGGCGAAAGCGGAGTGGGTAGTGCCATTCTTGCTAAGCAAAATGGCTATGAAGTTTGGGTTTCTGATTTTGGAACCATAAAACAGTCTTACAAAGATGAGCTTGAGCAATGGGCCATTCCTTACGAAGAAAATGGACACGATGAAGCAAAAATTCTAGCATCTTTTCAAATCATAAAAAGTCCAGGAATACCTGAAACTATTCCTGTTCTGCAAAAAGCAATAATTAAAAATATTCCCATAATTGGTGAAATCGAATTTGCCGCAAAGTATACCGATGCAGTGTTGATTGGCATTACGGGAACGAATGGTAAAACAACTACCACTTTACTTACACATCATATTCTTCAAAAAGCTGGTTTGAATGTGGGTTTGGCGGGTAATGTAGGCTACAGTTTTGCTAAGCAAGTAGCGTTAGAGCAGCACGACTATTATGTATTGGAAATAAGCAGTTACCAACTAGACGGAATGTTCAGCGTAGCATTAGACTATGGCGTTTTGCTCAATATTACTCCAGATCACTTGGATAGATATGGAAGTTTTGAAAACTATATAAAATCTAAATTCAGAATAAACCAAAATCAAAGCGCAGAGCAGAAATTTATATACTGTGCAGATGATGAGGCTATTACAACGTACTTACAATCACACAATACCCCAGCTCAACTTATCCCATTTACCATAGAGGATACCCCGACTACAGAGGGAGCTTGGCTTCATAACAACGAAATTCATTTAGAACTACAAAAACCAAAAGCACAATTTATTATGTCAGTAAACCAACTAACTATTGCTGGAAAGCACAACACTTACAACTCAATGGCAGCAGCCATTATCGCTAACTCATTACTAATCAGAAAAGAAGTAATAAGGGATAGTTTATCCGATTTTAAAAATTTAGAGCATCGTCTTGAGTTTGTATCTAAAGTAAAAGGTATAAGCTGGATAAATGATAGCAAAGCAACCAATGTAAATGCTGCGTGGTACGCACTAGAAAGTGTGGATGCCCCTATGATTTGGATTGCAGGTGGAGTAGATAAGGGTAACGATTATGAAGCGCTAAAACCACTTGTAAAAGAGAAAGTACGTATGATTATTTGCTTGGGTGTAAACAATATAAAACTGCATCAAGCATTTCATAAAGATGTAGATATGATGATAAATGCAAGCAGTGCACAAGAGGCTGTAGATATAGCATACAGCTTTGGCCAAAATGGAGAAACTATATTACTTTCTCCTGCATGCGCAAGTTTTGATTTATTTGAAAACTATCAAGATAGAGGAAATCAGTTTAAAAAAGCCGTTCGATCACTTTGAAAGAAGTACTTCAGAAATACCTAAAGGGAGATCCCATTATTTGGCTGATCGTATTTTTACTTTCGGTATACGGAATATTAGCGGTTTATTCTTCCACGGGCACCCTTGCCTACTGGGAGCGTAGTGGAAATACGGAGTACTATCTTATAAAACACGTAGCACTTTTGCTTTTTGGTTTGGCTACGATGTGGCTTACGCACTTGGTTAATATTAAGTATTTTTCCAGAATAAGTCAAATATTACTTTGGATTTCTGTGCCGCTCTTGCTTTACACATTAGCATTTGGTGTAGAAATAAATGATGCAAAACGTTGGGTACCAATTGCCGGCTTGACCATACAATCTTCAGATGTAGCTAAGCTTGCACTTATTATTTATATCGCTCGATTTCTCGCCAAAAGACAAGGCGAAATCCATAATTTCAAAACTACATTACTTCCTATTTTAGGCGTAATTATGGGGATATGTATGCTCATTTTTCCTGAAGATTTCTCTACTTCGGCAGTGCTGTTTCTTACAAGTATGATGCTGCTGTTTATCGGCAGAATTCCATTGAAACAATTCGGAGCTTTAATCGGGATAGGTACGCTCATTTTTGGAACAGCGACAGCAATCGTATGGAATAGTGATATTGAATTTGGACGTGTTGCCACGATGAAAAGCAGAGTTGAAGCATTTTTAGACGGTAGCGATGATGGCGGAACCTACCAAAGTAGACAAGCAAAAATAGCGGTAGCTCGTGGTGGATTTACTGGTGAAGGACCAGGAAACAGCCGCCAGAAAAACTTCTTGCCATCTCCGTTTGCCGACTTTATTTATGCTATAATTATAGAAGAATACGGCTCAATATTCGGTGGCATGGCTCTTATTATATTGTATCTTTTATTGCTTTACCGAACATTTAGGATTGTATTAAAAACACAGAATTCGCTTGCTGCTTTAATGGCTATTGGCTTAGGCTTTAGCCTGGTGGTGCAAGCATTTATAAATATGGGGGTAGCAGTTAATGTACTGCCGGTTACGGGTTTAGCCTTGCCCATTGTTAGTCGAGGAGGTACTTCCATTTTATTTACAAGTATTGCATTTGGTATAATACTAAGTGCTAGTAGAACTATTTATCAAGAGCGCGAAGATGGAGAAGCAGTATAGAGTACTTATATCCGGTGGCGGAACAGGTGGCCATATTTTTCCTGCGATAGCTATTGCAAATGAAATAAGGCAACGTTTTCCAAATAGTGTAATAGAATTTGTAGGTGCTAAGGGAAGAATGGAGATGGAAAAGGTGCCGAATGCAGGCTATGTAATTCACGGTTTGTGGATTAGCGGTTTGCAACGATCACTCACGCCAAAAAATGTAAGCTTACCGTTTAAGGTAATTTCCAGCTTGTGGAATTCATATAGAATTATAAAAAAGTTTAAACCTGATTTTACCGTTGGAGTAGGCGGATATGCGAGTGGTCCATTAAACTATGTGGCGAGTAAGATGGGTATTCCGTTGTTTCTTCAGGAGCAAAATTCATTTCCTGGTGTCACCAATAAGCTTTTGAAAAATAGTGCACGTAAGATTTGCGTAGCTTATGATGGAATGGAACGATTTTTTTCGAAGGAAAAAATCGTAATTACAGGCAATCCTATTCGACAAGATGTTTTAAAAGCAGAAGTAAGTGAAATAGAAGCTAGACAACGTTTTTCACTAGATCCGCATAAGAAAACTGTTTTAATTATTGGAGGTAGTTTGGGCGCCAGAACCATAAATGAGGCAGTAGAAGCAAACTTAGAATTGCTTGAGAAAAATAATATTCAGTTGCTTTGGCAGACCGGTAAAAATTTTGCCAGCGAGTTTGGAACTTTTAAATGGGGTACACGGACTGCCTTTATTCAATCTATGGATTTAGCCTACAAAGCGGCAGATGTTGTAATAAGTCGTGCGGGAGCAATGTCGGTTTCTGAGCTTTCTGCTTTGGGTAAAGCAACCATCTTTGTGCCTTCTCCATTTGTAGCCGAGGATCATCAAACAAAAAATGCCATGAGTTTGGTGCAAAAAGAGGCTGCATTGCTTTGCAAAGACAGTGAAGCATCACAAAATCTTGGATCTATGGTTGTCGATTTGTTGAAAGATGAAGCGCATTTGAAAAGCCTTCGAGAAAAAATTACTGCGCTTGGTTTGCCCAACGCAGCCGAACATATTGTGAACGAAATAGTTGAGTCGCTTGGATAAATCATATACACATATCTACTTTCTTGGTATTGGTGGTATTGGAATGAGTGCACTTGCACGGTATTTTAATCAGCAAAAGTTGGTGGTTTGTGGTTATGACAAAACGCCTTCGCCACTTACAAATACGTTAGAAAAAGAAGGGATTGCCATCACATTTACAGATGAAATAAGCGAGGTGCCAACTGACTTTATAGCACAAAAAAAAGACGTTTTGGTGGTTTATACACCAGCTATTCCGCAAGGCAACCAATTGTTTAATTTCTTTCAAGATGAAGGATATGACATAAAAAAACGGTCAGCTGTATTGGGAATGGTAACCGCCCAAACTACCAATTTAAGTGTGGCAGGTACCCACGGCAAAACGACAACCAGCAGTTTGCTCGCCACATTATTTAAATATTCTGACAAACAATTCTCTGCATTTTTGGGAGGTATAAGCACAAACTTAGGTAGTAACTACTTTTATCAAAATGGTGCTGGTGCCCATTTTAGCGTAACGGAGGCTGATGAATTTGACCGGTCGTTCTTACAACTAAAACCTGATTATGCCATTATTACTAGTACAGATGCTGACCATTTAGATATTTATGGGGTAAAAGATGATTTAGAAAAGTCATATTTTGATTTTGCTTCGTTAGTGCCGAATAACCAAAATGTATTTGCAGCTTTGGGTAAAACAAAACATATTTCAGGGATAAGTTATTCTGCATCAAATAGCAATGCTGATTTTTATGCGAAAATCATAAGGCAAGATGGGAAAGGAACAAGCTTCACTATTCTAAATAATCTTGGGGAAGAACCTTTAGAAAATCTGTACTTAAACATTCCCGGACTGCATAATTTAGAAAATGCGATAGGCGCAACGCTTATTGCAAGAAAGGCAGGTTTGGATATGGATGCGATTCGTCGTGGATTGGCCGAATTTGCAGGTATAAAACGCCGGTTTGAGTATATTGTAGAAAAGGAAAATGTAGTGGTAATAGATGATTACGCCCATCATCCAAGTGAGTTGAATGCCATCTTTTCTTCCGTCAGAGATTTATATCCAAATAAGAAAATTACGGCCATTTTTCAACCGCACTTATTTACACGAACTCGCGATTTTCTTGATGACTTTGCCCTGGAATTGACCAAGGTTGATGAACTTATTTTGTTGCCCATTTATCCTGCAAGAGAGTTGCCTATAGAAGGGGTTACTTCCGAGGCTATACTGCAAAGAATGACGAATACACAAGCGAGATGTGTTAACAAAGAAGATGTTTTGAATGAGTTAGCTACTTCAAACATTGAAGTTTTATTAATATTGGGTGCTGGAGATATTGACAGATTGGTACTTCCTATAAAAGAGTTGTATGAGTGAAAGTTTAAAGCCATATCTCCGTAAGTCTATTTTGGCTGGGTCCATTTTATTGTTGCTTATTCTTTTGTTCGTTTTTAATAGAAAACACAACAGCCAGATCTGTGAAGTCTTAACCATCGAAATTGAAGCACCTATAGAACGTCAGCTTATTTCTGAATCTATCGTCAAGCGCAATCTCAATAAATGGTATACCAATGGACTTTTAGGTGATCAATACAGGAATATTGACCTTGAAGAAATTGAGAACAAGTTGGAGTCTTTGCCTGCTGTGCATAATGCTGAAGTAAGTTTTGACCTGAAAGGGGAGTTGAAAATATACATTCAACCTCGAATTCCTGTAGTGCGAATTATGAAGGTAGGTGAGGCCTCATACTATTTGGATAAAGACTTTGTAAAGATACCTGCAAGTGTTACAGACGCTGCGCGAGTGCCTATTGCAAATGGCAATTTTAGCAAGGCTATGATTAAGAAAGTGTACACTCTATCCAGCTATGTGCAAGAAAACCCCTTTATGGATGCCCTTACCGAACAGATATTTGTAACAAATAATGGTGAGTTGGTGATTATTCCAAAGGTGAAGAATCAAAGGATTATTGTAGGAGATACAACCAATTTAGAGGATAAATTTACTAAGCTGGTTCATTTTTATAATAGTGGTTTGAACAACATAGGTTGGGATAAATACAAAAACATCAATATTAAATTTAAAGACCAAGTCGTTTGTAACTAAGAACATGGAAGAAACAGAAGAAAAAATCATCGTTGGGTTGGATATAGGAACAACCAAAGTTTGCGCTATTGTAGGTAGAGCCAATCAATATGGCAAAGTCGATATTTTAGGTATGGGCAAGGTAGCATCACACGGCGGTGTTACTAGAGGTGTAGTTTCTAATATCGATAAAACGGTAGCAGCCATTCAACAAGCGGTTAAGGAGGCGTCAGAAAAGTCAAATGTAGATATCAAGCGCGTTCAAGTTGGTATAGCTGGTGCGCATATCAATAGCTTGCAACATCGCGGAATGATTATTCGCAATGATGCAGATTCTGAGATAGATACTGATGATTTGAAAAAGCTAGAAAACGATATGTTTAAGCTTGCAGTGAAGCCGGGTGATAGAATTATACATGTTCTGCCTCAAGATTATACGGTAGACGATGAACCAGGAGTAGTTGATCCGGTAGGAATGTCTGGTGTAAAACTAGAAGGTAATTTTCACATTATCACTGGTCAAATTACGGCGGCTAAGAATATCTACAAATGCGTAGAAAAATCAGGATTGAAAGTGTCAGAACTAGCCTTAGAGCCTCTTGCTTCTGCAGAAGCGGTGCTAAGTCCTGAGGAGTTGGAAGCTGGCGTAGTGCTAGTAGATATTGGAGGTGGTACAACTGATGTTGCTATTTTTCACGAGAATATAATCAGACATACTGCAATTATTCCTTATGGTGGAAACATTATTACAGAAGACATAAAAGAAGGATGTAATGTAATGAAAGCGCACGCTGAATTACTTAAAGTGAAATTTGGAAGTGCTTTAGCAAACGAATTAAGCGAGAATGAAATAGTAAGCATTCCAGGTATAAGAGGTAGAGAAGCTCGCGAAATCAGCATTAAAAACCTATCGAAAATTATACAAGCACGTATAGAAGAGATATTGGAGTTGGTGTATTATGAAATAAAAGCATCCAACATGGAGAAAAAATTAGCTGGAGGCATTGTGCTTACAGGTGGTGGATCTCAACTTAAACATATTGCTCACTTGGCAGAATATGTTACAGGATTGGATGCTAGAATAGGATACCCAAATGAACATCTTGCAAAAGGAATGGTAGATGAAGTAAAAAGCCCAATTTATGCAACGAGTGTAGGTTTGGTACTTCGCGGATTGCAAGATGAGCGAAAAATAATAAACGTAAGTGGCGATCAGTACCACGAGCCTAAAAAGAAAACCGCTCTTTTTGATAAAATAAAAGATTGGTTGAAAGACGAAGTTGATGTTGCTGATTTTAAATAACTAAATAGAAAGAAAAATTATGAGTTTTACAGTAGAATTACCAAAAGATAGATCATCGATTATAAAAGTAATTGGTGTAGGTGGTGGCGGCGGAAACGCAGTGAATCATATGTATCGTGAAGGAATTACAGGTGTAGATTTTTTCATATGCAATACAGATGCGCAAGCACTGGAAACAAGCCCAATTCCAAATAAAATACAAATTGGTAACGAACTTACGGAGGGTAGGGGTGCAGGCTCTAATCCGGAAGTTGGCCGTAAGGCAGCTGAAGAAAATATTCGTGACATTATAGAAAGTCTAGGTGTAAATACCCAAATGGTTTTTGTAACTGCCGGTATGGGTGGTGGAACAGGAACTGGAGCGGCTCCTGTTATTGCTAAGGCAGCCAAAGATATGGGGATTCTGACCGTAGGTATTGTCACTACTCCATTCTCTTTTGAAGGAAACAGAAGATGCGATGCTGCTTTTCACGGTATTGAAGAAATACGCGAAAGTGTAGACTCGTTGCTTGTTATTTCCAATGATAGAATTAAGGATATTTATGGCAATTTGCCTATTAGCAAGGCGTTTGGTCATGCGGATAATGTACTGGCAACAGCAGCTAAGGGTATTGCAGAGATAATAACTATTGCAGGTAGTATAAATGTCGATTTTGAAGACGTAAAAACTGCAATGAGCGACAGTGGTGTTGCTATAATGGGTATGGGCGAAAGCGAAGGTGAAGACAGAGCTATGCGAGCTGTACAACAAGCACTTAATTCTCCGCTTTTGGATGATAATAAGATACAAGGTGCAAGCGATTTATTGGTTAATATTTCATATGGAGACGAGGAAGCCACTATGGATGAATATGCAGCTATCAATGAATTTTTACAAAACGAAGCCGGCAGGGATGCAACGCTTAAGTGTGGATTGTGTTATGATGAAAACATGGGACGTTCGCTTTCTGTAACTGTTATTGCTACAGGTTATAATCGTTCTTCTAATAAGTTTATCATACCGCCTGAAACATACGAAACAAATCAAGAAGTCATTTTTGATTTGAGTAAGGAGATAATGACCAATGATGATGCAGAGCACGGAAAAGAAGATGGACCTGTGCGCAAGCAAACTACCATTTTTGATCAAATTGGAGATGATTTTACGGTAAACGAAACTGAGTTGGCCAACCGAAAAATTGATCAGATGAAACAAAGGATGCGCTACCTTAAAGAGTTAAATGAAACTGCGAATAAGGAAAATGGCATAGAGGAATTAGAAGGAGTGCCTGCCTATAAGCGTAAAGGAGTGAAACTAGACGAAATTTCTCATTCATCAGAAATGGATATTTCAAGAACCAGCTTAATTGAAGAGCCCGACAGAAAACCTGAACTAAGAAGCAATAATGCTTTTTTACACGATAATGTAGACTAGAATTAGTGTACAGACCCCAGTACGATGAGTGCTAACTACGAACTACTTAAGCTCCCTCGGGAGCTTATGTAGTTTATAGGCCATAACAGATAAATGGAGCCCAGTATTTTGGGTCTTCATTTGTATATTGGGCAATAACAAATTGTAAATTTTGTGCAGGATAGTAGCTGCTTGGCAGAGTAAGTTGGGCAATAACATTCGACATTATTTTATAAGTCCAGGTATCATCTACACTCCACAAGGTAACCAGTACATTGTTTACGCCGGCATAATAAAATGAATTGGCCAAGCTAAATTGACCTACAGCATTTTTTTGCCCTATTCCTGTATTGCAGGCGCTTAATACAGCTACTTTACTTTTTAGTGGGGTTTGAATAATTTCTTTTGCAGTCCATTAGCCTGTTTTAGATTGAACGTCGGGTGCAAGTGCCAAGAAACTGCCATCCAACGGATTTTGCATATCTACAACACCGTGGGTAGCAATATAAATCATGTCCCGTGTTTTAGTAATGGTCTCGATTACTTTAGATTTCGTTGCGTCGTTTTGCTTTAA
>JBEAPG010000015.1:0-12516 GCA_041164545.1 Bacteroidota bacterium | reverse complement strand
GAGGGTCAACTACAAAATAGAAGAGTAGAATTTAAAGTATTGGAGATGTAATTTTACATCGAAAAAGAGCGCAAATACTCCGTTTTAAGCAATGAACAGATTTTATATCGTTCGTCTTTAGTATCTTCATATAGGGCTTCAAGCGTTTCATATACGTGTTCAATTCCTATTTCGCTACACCATTCAAAAGGTCCTTTTGGATAGGCCGTGCCCAACTTCATTCCCAAGTCAATATCTGTTTTTGTCGCAGTACCTTCCTGAACAGTGTAAAAAGCTTCATTGATTATCATACAAACAATGCGCGGCGTAACCAAACCAACTCTACTGGCCACAAAACGACTATTTAATCCTAGCTTGTCAAATATGGTCTTCGCTTTTTGCTCATCGTCGCTATGCATAGCACAACATTCTACCAGACTCCGATTAATTAAGGTAGGTAAGGTGTTCATTCCAATTATTGTGCAATCTGGCAAGCCGCCTACTTCAGCTAGTATTTCTTCCAATTGCATTTTTACACTTCCAGCTACTATCAAACAGTCTTTTATTTCATAGTAATTAGGTAATTCTTCAGGATTGTCATCAAAGTCCAAATCAAAAATGACATCGTAGCTTTGAATATCAGCTAATTTGTAGGGCACAATAGGGAAATTGCTAATGAGTTCTCTTAATTCTGCTATTTGATTGGGTTGACCTTTTACCGAAATATTCATTACAAGGCAAAAGTATATGCACAAAGCAGTATTCTTACTAACTTGCACCGATTTATGAGCAAAAAAATAATTTCTACCACAAACGCTCCAGCGGCAATTGGTCCGTACAGTCAAGCTATTTTAGCGGGGAATACGTTGTATTGCAGCGGACAAATTGCGATTAATCCAGCAACAGGCCAACTGGTTTTAGATTCAATTGCAGCAGAAACACATCAGGTTATGAGTAACATAAAAGCAGTTTTAGCAACTGCTGATATGGACTTGAGTAACGTAGTAAAATGCAGCATTTTTATGAGTAGTATGGATTATTACGGAGAAATAAATACAGTATACGCTGAATATTTTAACGAGAATCCTCCAGCACGTGAAGCTGTTGCGGTAAAAACGCTACCAAAGGAAGTAAATGTAGAGATAAGCGTAATCGCAGTGAAGTAAAGTAGATTACTGTTTAGACCACCTTACAACCTAAACTGCACGCCAAACAATATCTGTCTTGGAGCCAAATATCTAGCAGGATTATTCGGCGGTGTTCCACTTTCTTCCGGGCCTAAATAGCGGTCGTCTCTCCAAGTGTTTGGTACATTATCTCCTTGTTCCCAGCCTCTTCCGGTTACAGGATTTATAATTTGAGCGTTTTGATTGTTCAACAGGTTTCTAAATTCCGTGCTTAGTGTTACTCCCTTGCCCTTTTGTGTTGCAAAGGTTTTACTGATTTTTAAGTCGGTATTGAACCAAGGCGTTCCGCGCTCTTCTAGGTAATTGTTTAAATCGCTGATGTATTCAGGTCTACCTAAGTCGTTGTAGTTTTCTAAGATAAGTGGAGTATATCTAAAGCCACTTTGGTAGCTGCTGCTTACATATATCTGCAGACTCTTCATCCAACTGCGATAAATAGACAAGCTTGTGTCTGGACTAAAAACAATCCCGGCATTGATGTTCCAAGGTCTATCCCAAGCTAAATATTGCTCTGTACTTAACGGCACTTCTCCATTTTGTTCTATTTGCAAACTGCTTTCTCGGGCACTATTGCTTTTTCCTTTGGCAAGTTGATACGAAACATTGGTAAAGGTTCTTAAATAATCGGTAGCACGCCAAATCACATTTACCTCGGCTCCTTGCACCTTAGCGTAATCTTGATTGATGTACATCGTTTTGCTAACCGGGCGACCTGTTTGGTCATTTACAATTACCCTACGGCTTACTATATAGTCAAACCGATTGTTATTGTACGCCGTTAGCGTTAAACCTAAGTTCTTCTTTATTTGAGATTTGTACCCAATTTCGTAGCTTACATTGACCTCCGGATTTAAATCTGGATTTCCCAAAAAAGAGAGGAATGATCTGTCTTGATAAACGGGGTCTAGTCCAGCATATACAAAGCGTGGATGAGGCAATCGCATACTGTGTCCGTAGTTGAAATACAGCACATTATTGCTGGTAACAGGGAACGAAACATTGATTTTTGGTAAAATTCTGGCTTTGTACCTCAATCCAAAAATCTTAATGGTATGGCTTAAATAATCTTGTCTAATTTGCTCAACTACAGGAGCTTGTGTATTGTTTACCGCGTCATCTGCAAACTTGCCTGGCGCCCAATAGTTAAAACGAACACCTAAGTTGGCAATTATTCCTTTATAATCTATTCTGTCGCTAAAGAAAAGACCGCCATTATTCGGTTTTACGCTCCAGATATCGTTACTGCTTCCTATGCTTATACTTGAGGTACTGACACTATCATTTATCTGAATAGGAGCACCTACCCAAGGTCGGGTAACATCTACCCACTGGTAGTAATTTAATTTTTGTTCCCATCCAAAATTCATTTGGTGAATTTTATCTCCAGGATAGTATCTAAAACTTGATTTAATGGTATACTCTCTGGCAAAGTGATCGTGCCAAATGGAGCTAATACCGTTGTTATTTATCAAACCTGGTCCGGGTAATACAAATTGGATGAATCCGCCAGGATTAAATACCTGAACAGGATTGGTCACAATACTGGCTTCGTCGTACAATTGATCTACGGTTTCGCTTCTAAATGGTCTTCCATTAGCATCAGCCCGCAGGTTGGTAAATAGTCTGCCGAGTGAAAAAGTACCTACCAATTTCTGGCTAATGGTACGTTTTACATTTATAGCAGTAAGGTTAGAATGGTGTGTATAGGTTGTGGCATTATCCAAATTTAGGCTTCGCTCAAATTGAAAACCGGGTGAAAGTATAGCATCAAAACCTACAATTTGCAACGTTCTGGTATTTTGATTTACAGCCAAACTATGCTGATTGGTTATGGTGATTTTTGTTTTTTTATTCAGCTCGTGCGATACCTTAAATGTATGCGTAAATTGATTGCTCTGACGAGGTGCCCACATACTGTCATTGGCAAATAGTGAACTATGCAGTTGATTTGCCGTAGGGCCAAAGTAGTCGTCCGACATGTTCAAGGTAACATTATTGAACAAGTAAAACTTGCGGTCTTTTACTTGTAATTTACCACCAATTGATAATTCGGCCACATCAGTATTCCAACTCCAATTGGGTGATATACTACCCGCATTGTCACGTTGCCAACTACCTGCTATTTCCAATTGGTCACTTCCTTCTTTTATAGTTGTGCTGATAACCCCTGCTGTGCCGCCGTCATGCTCTGCACCTGCACCACCGGTAATCAATTCCAGTTCGCCTATAGATCCGCTGGCAACCTGCACACCAAAACCGGTGCCGGCCAAAGGGTCTTGAGCGCTTATGTTGTCTACATTAAATGAGGTTTCATACACTCTTGCGCCACGTATTTGTATACCATCAGGAGATTTAGATACACCTGCTTGTATTGCTACAACTTCTTGCACGTCGCGCACGTTCATTTCCCCAATTTCTTTTTTACTCAAGGTGATTTTACTGTCGGCATCGTCGAGTTCAACTACCTTTTTCTTTCCAACTACTTTTACTTCGGTAAATGCATTGGTTTGAGATGTCATTTTCACCTTTAGTACGGTAGGTTTATTCGCCACAATATCTATATCGGTATAGACTTTTTGTTGATATCCGATAAATGATATGTTTACTGTGTATGTACCTGGTTTAATATTATTTATTTCGAATGCGCCATACTCATCTGTTATGGCAGCGCCGTAAGTTCCCACTATTCGTACATATGCACCAACTAGTTTTTCGCCCGATTCTTCGTTTTGCAAAACACCTTTTAGTGAGCCCAATTGTGCAAAGCTTACCAAACTAAAAAACAAGAAGAGCAGACTACCAATTAAATGCTTCATTCAAAATTTTACTTAAGGTTTGTAATTGGTTTGATTTTAATTTATCCAAACGGTGAAACTCAATGGTGAACACGACCAGATTTACCTTATTCTGGAGATTTTTTCTGCGAATGGCCATCACTCGTGGGCCAACCCAGCCTCCGCTTGGGGTGAGTTGTGCGTTATATAAAATTTCAGCTTCTAGTGCAGGGTAAAATGGGTCTGTTGCTAATAAAAAACTACTCGGTTGAAGTGGCGGATATGCAACATCGTTACTCACTGCAAAGCTGTCACTCGTAAAAAAAGCTTGACCTCTAGAACTACTTAGACTGTCTATGGATAATACACCGCCCATAGTGCTTAAATCTACTCCTGTTGCAAATGCTG
Source organism: Bacteroidota bacterium (assembly GCA_041164545.1). GTDB lineage: Bacteria > Bacteroidota > Bacteroidia > NS11-12g > UBA9320 > UBA9320. The sequence continues at coordinate 8,168 of JBEAPG010000015.1, read as the reverse complement.
TGGTTACCATTACTTTCTTTCTATTATCAATCAAATTTTGAATGATTGGCGCTGCAAAATCAAGCATTTTGCCATCGGCGCCAGTTAGTGGATTGGTAAAAGTAGCCTCGTTAGAGTGAAAGAATACTTTGTCGTAATTAGACGCCAAAAGTCTAAAACTTGGGTCCCAAAATCTAGGTTGGTTTAGTCCATTATTTCCAGCAAAATTTACATAATCTGCGTTGCCATATGCAGCGGAAATAAGTTCTTTGTAAGTGGCTGCAATTCCATCATTGTGGCCACTCACTACGAGTAAGTCAGAAGTTTGCGGTTTTACATAAATTATACTTGTGCTATCTACTTTGCTTTCTGCATTGGCTATATCCGTAACCTTTAGTTGCAAGATATTATCACCTCCATTATTAAAACCATTTATGGTAGAAGCCACATTTGTGCTTAAACCGTAGTATAAAGAAGCGTTTCCAGCACCTAGTTGTTCTGTTTTTTGGGGAATGACTGAAACCAATTTTTGATTTAAGTCTATTTCTTGCCAATCGCCAGCATTAGCTCTTAGGTAAATGTGCTTCAATGTATTATCTCCATCAGGATCACTAGCTCTAAATCTAAATGTGATTACCAAATTTGTGGTATCTATAGGTAGAGTAGCTGTTTCAAAATGAACTATTGGAGGGCTATTTTTTAACGGTACTTTTAAGTATGCGGCAGAGGGATCTTCTTGATTTTCGTTGTCAATAGCTCGAACGTAAAAATTAATATCAGTGGAATCTTCATTCGGATTGATTTCGAACAAAAAAGTGCTATCTTGAAGTGTAGTTTTCTGCCATTCACCCTCATTTATCTTTATCTCATAATGGCTTACGTATCCATCTATATCTGTTCCAAACCAAGTAAGATTGACGGTACTATTTAATCTGTTTTCACCGCTAAGGTTGATGCTTTCTATAGATAAAAAAGTGTCTGGTGCGGCATTTGGAATGAGGTCTCCTTTCTTGCAACCAGAAAACGATAAAAAGAGCAGAAGCACCCAAATGCTCTGCTCTTTTTTACATATGCTGAATACCAAGTTTAGCATTAAATTTTTATGAACTTAGCTACTGCTTGTTTGCCTTGGTTTGAAGTAAATGTTAGTGTGTAAACGCCTTGAGGTAAGCTTACTATGTCAAGTGTGGTAATACCCGAATTTACCGCTTTGGTAGCGATTAGTTTACCTTCCAAACTACGAATAGCAATGTTTCCTTGCCCGTCGTTTTGTACGTTTATCGTAATGAATGACTGTGCTGGATTTGGGTAGAATTGAATGCCTAAATCAGCAAGTTTTGTTACGTTGCCAGTGGCTGTATCTGCATAGTTTGTTTCTTCCAGTGTTTGCTCAAATCCTTCGATATCATCGTTGTTTCTAGGTTTTAGACTGTACTGACCAAAACCGTAGTAAACAACACCGGTAATGGCGTCCATGGTCATATTTTTTTCGAGCTCTATAGCAGGTACTTCCATTATACCATCTACATTAGCAAGCGTGTCATCAGACACCAATGAAACCCAAAGCGAAGAGTTGTTATTGTTGTTTTTATTACCTGTTTGCACTTTAACACTATTTGCAAAGCTTGCATTTGTATCTACTGCAACTGTCCACTCTCCAAATGGATTAAGTCTTGGATTATTTACAATTACTTTTCCACTTGAATTTACAAATTTCACAAGCATACCTTCGAGTTCTTCGCTTAGGTATTTTGCATCTTGTAAGTCTATTTCAAGAGGCTCGATTTCCTCTTTGTTTCCCGTTTTGGTAACGCTGCTTACATTTATTTGAGTAAACCCAAATGCTTCTTCTACAAGACCTGTAACTTCTACTTCTTCAGTTCTCCAAAGGTCTAGCAAGTCTGAGTTTCCGGTTAGCTTAATACCAGCATACGAAGTAGCATCTTTGTCTTGCATGTAAATTTCTTCCAAGTCATATGATTTGGCACTCGCTGTTATATATCCTTTTACAGTTACGGTTTGACCAACATAAGGGCTAGCACCTATATTTGGATTTAGTACTTTTTGAATGTCTACAATCGATAATCCATTGTCTCTTACAGTATAAAATGCTGTGGTTGGGTCTACGTTTCCTGCTGTAGAAGGCGAGTAACTTACGTTAGAAGCATTGTCGGTTGCAGTGATATAATATCTTACGATAGTACCATCTGCAAAAGCAGGGATAGTGCCTTCATATTCATCTGTACTTCCGCTTTTTAAGGTCATTCCAACAGATGTAAAGTTGGCAACATCTTGGTTTAAGTCTGTACTGTAGTAAAGGCTTTGAGAAACAATGGTTCCGTCATTGTCAGTAATGGTGGCCGATAGCTTTACCGATTGACTGGATGAAGGTACCAATGGCGTTCTTACAACACTAGTAATACTTGGTGGTGTAGCTCCTTTTATGTAGTGAGAAGTGTCAAAAGGATTTAACTCATATCCTCTACCTGTTCCACCAGAACAACCGTTTTGCGAATGCATAATAATTCCGCTTAGTTTTTCATACTTAGTACCGACAATTGGTGCAACAAATGTTCCAGCAGTTTGAGGGCTACTTGGGTTTACTATTGTACGAGACGGAAGTTTTTGTACTAAAAATCTATCCGATACATTTATTAAATTTCCGTTTGCATCAGACACATCAAAACTCACTCTGTTTCCACTAAATACAGAAACAGCTACAACTGTTACATCTTCAAAAGTTACTAAAGAACCTTCCCATTCTTCACCAGTGGTGTAAATGTTTGCTCTGGTGTTATCATTCAATTTGCCTAAATCAACTACTTGTGGTTGTGGTGCAGATGTATTTCCAATTACAGAAACCGAAGAGTTGTCCAGTGGATATAACTGAGTTTCGCCACTGAAGTTAGATACTACGCCTGTAACTTCTATTATCATACCCGCCACCAAGTTGTCTAATACATCAACCGGTTGAGATTGTTGGTTGGCAAATACGCCGTGTACTTGCAGTCCTGCAAATCCACCCATTGTGCCATTTGCAGCAGTATCCATAATGTGAACACCTGGGCGATATCCTCCATTCACTGATCCTGAAGCTAATTCGGTTAGATTTCCGTCGTGCATTACTACACCCACTGTTTTAATAGTTTGACCATCGTAAGCACTTAAATCTGTACAGTTTGCTAAATCGGTAGCACTTACAAATTGGATGTCTTTTACGGAAACATTTGTAGTTTGAGCTAGGGTTGCTAGGCCAAACGTTAACATTCCGAATAAAATGAATAGTTGTTTTTTCATTGTGTTTATTGTTTGTTTAATTATTTGATTATGGCAAATTTTCCTTTAAAAAGTTCGCCGGTATCTAAGTCTTTTACAGTAAAAATATATAATCCTCGAGAAATGATTTGTGTGTATTCACTAAGCATATCCCAAGCGTGTTCGCCACCACTAAATACATTTTGCTCCGCATTTTCCGAACCAAAGGTTTGGTACCATCGAATGTCGCTGCCATTGTATTGTTGATTATGGTGAATTTGATCTATAAAATCTCCGGCCAACGTAAAAATGGTAATCTCACAATTGGCAGGAAGATTAGCAAAATAGAGTTTTCTGCTTTGTTCTTGAAAATTACTTTTTCCTTCCCAACTAGCACCTCCATAATATGGATTTGGATATACAAATGGTTCGTTGGTCATCAAGTTCGTATTTATAGGCTTACCTGCAAATGCTCTAAAATTATTGGCAAGTAAGCTACTTTCTAGACTTTCCAAATTGCTTTCCTCATTTCCTTGATCAAAAGCAGTAAGTGAAATAGCATATTGCCAGCCATTTAAAATGTTGTCAATCGTGTACTTGTAATAGTAAATAGTGGTATCGCCGTCAAAAGTGGCAGGTGAACTCAGTCGCACTGCTCCAAATCCCGTTTCGTAATTAAATCCATCATTAGCAATGTCATATTCAGCAATTTTTACCAGATCACGTTGCAAGTTAGGTACGTCCGTTACGTCAAAACCCAGCTTGGTCATATACAATCTATAGCCTTCAAAATCTTGTTTTTGCGAAATCGGATCGATGCTAAACTCAGCATTATTACTCCAATAGATTTCAATTTTATTTTCAGAAGTAATCACTTTTGCATTTGGAATTTCAGGTGGCGCAGGCAAAATATAACGGGTAAGTTTACCGTCTCCATTCACATCTTCTCCAGCATCTAGTTTGCCATTGGCATTTTTGTCTTCACCATTAAATGCTGTTTGTGCCCAACTTGCATTGGCTCTAAAAGTACTTTGCTGTACAACGTTATTGTCTGAGTTTGCATTCCCATCTTCCTTTTTCTTGGCAAGGATAAATGCGTAAGCCACTGTAATTTTATCTCCCGGATCAAAACCACGAAAAGGCCCAACGGAAACCAAATCAGAGCGATTTCCTGCGTCGTTTAGCTGCTCTTTGTAGCTCTTGCTACCGCAATTACTATTTGTGGTATTATTGGCATCCCAACACGGATGGTCATTTAACCCTTGAGTGAGTTTTTGATAACGAGTATTATCGTTTGTAGGCTGAAAATAAACCGGGTCTGACGTGCTATTAAACTGCCAAGCATTATAATGTATTTTGAATCGTGGGTCTGCTTCTGGATGGTGAAATCCGTTTTTATCTTCGGCTCCTAAAAATTTTTGCCCTACATAGCTATCGGTAAACCCTACGTCGCCTGCATTGTCATAGCAATACGCCATATATAAACTATCCAAATAGCCGTTTCCTCCCTTGTTATAAAAAGCAGCTCCTCCACTGCCTGCTGGAGTAATGTTTATGTTTCGAACTACTGTATTTGCCCACAAGCCAAAATAAGCACTGTCTATACTTGATGTACCGTTGTTTTGCAATTCGATATCTACAATTACAAAAAAGTCACTAAAGCTATAGTTCCAATTATAGGTGCGTAATTTTACATCTACTTTTAATGGATTTAAATGTGCGCCTATTTGTGTGTTAGTGCCAGGAACCAGCGTATATTTATCAGAAAACGTAGCAACAAAATCTTGGTGTGAAACTGCATTTGGGCTGTAATAAGGGCTGTTTCTAAGCGAAGATATTTCTTGCAATTGAGCTCCTAATTCAGGGTAAAATTCAAAACCAGCTCCTCCGGTTACATAACCTTGCGGTGCATCTACCGATGAGGTACTAACGGCTACATTCGTTCCGTTTAGTAATCCGCCAAACCAAATACCACTTTCGAAGATGTGTTCAACACCACTTCCTGCTGGAAACTCACACGATGGATTTCCAGATCCGTTTCGGTACCCTCTAAAAGCATTTCCAAACGTGCCCGAATTGGTAACATTGAGTCTTACATTGGAAGAAGTGGTGGTTTTTTCACTGAAGGTTTGCGCACTTGCTGTTGCAATGCAAAAAAGAAATAAGGTGGCAAGAAAAAACTTCATTAGAAACGAGGTGCAAATATAAAAATTAGAGGCGCTCCCTTTGTTATTACAAGTTAAAATTTGCGCTTGGGCTGGGTTACGTATACAGATTTAATATAGTTGGGTTCGTAATATGCCAAATCAGCAAATGATTTTGAAGTATATCGATGGTAGGCTTCTGATAATAAGTGTCTTGCGAGTAGTTTGATTTCAGTACTTACTTGCACATTTGGCAATGAAAATGCATTCGCCCATTTTTCAGCACCATTGCCTACTAGCATAGTGCGTGTATAGTTCTGTAGGAATTTTTGATTAAAAGCGTCATCTAAAGTGACAAATTGTTCTTCTACTACAGCATATAAATCTGGATCAAAAATGCCGATATAGGCGTCCATTCTTCTTGCATCTATAACCGGAATTATACGATCTAAGCCTTCGGAAGAAATGGTGGAGGCCAATGCCCGAAGAGTGCTGCAATCTATCAATGGAATATTGGCGCCAAAACACAGTCCTTTTGCCAAGCTACAACCTATGCGTAAACCTGTGTACGACCCAGGCCCGCCACTAATTGCAACTGCATCTAAGTCTTTCACTTGCATATGTTGTGCAGTCAGTAACTCATCTACCATAGAAGCTAAATGAGTAGAATGCGAATTGGGTTCTTCAATAGATAACTCTCTAATTATTTCTTCTCCTCTGGCTAAAGCTACTGAGCAAATTTCGCCCGATGTTTCTAGTAATAATATGTAGGGTGAATTAGGCAAGTTTGTTTTTGATGGCTGCAAATGTAAAAACTACGAGCCCCAAAGCACATAATAACGCATAATTGAATTTGATAAACGTAAATGAACCTGCTAATGCATTAAGCGGTAGGCTTAAAAAAAGCAAAGCTGCAAAAAGCAAAAGCCACGTTTTGTTTTGAGGAAGAATAGCTAATGGCAATACAAACAAAATGGGGTCGTAAGCCAAGTGATAGGTAAACACAAAAGAAACTATGAGTAAACCCAATAGCAAATTCTCGGTCGTTAATTTTTTGAATTGGAATAAGAGAAAACATCCCAAATAGCCCAACAATTGCCCTGCAATATTTACTGTTTTCCATACTGAAATGGCGTGAGGTAAATAATAATCGAGTAAGATAGTGAACTCGCTATTGCTAAAGGTATATATGTTTTGAGGCGAAGGATTGTAAATAAATGCATAATAATCACCGGTTTTGGTTAGCCACTGAGTAATGACAGGAAGACCGTATTGTACTAAAGCCGGCACAAAAAGCAGTAAGGTAGTAAAACCTAAGGCAAGGAGCGTTTTCCATTGCCGTTGGTATAAATACCAGAGTGCAAAGGGAATAACGACGGAAAACTTTATCATAGCAAAACCCAGAAAAACACCTGCTAAAACGGGGTACTTTGGGTGTACAAAATGAGCAGCAGTAATGCACAGCAGTGCAAATAAGACAGGTTGACCTAGAGACCAACCAAAAAAACTGCCGCTAAAGGCCAAAATAAAAAGAGCAGGCCAAAATGTTTGGTGCTTTTTGTAAAGCAGAAAGGCTATTGCGAGCAAGGCAAAAGAATACAGAGCCCACCAAAATAGGCGAGCTTGCTGCCACGATAAATGAGCTAAAAACCAAAATGTAGTATACGTTTGAGGCGGATAAAGAGTAATAGCAATATAGGGGTCCCCAAAGTCTGTGTTGCTGCTAAATCCCTCATTTTCTTTGGTTTGTAACCAAACTTCCTTGCCTACGGAATCATTAAAAAGAGGAAGGTTTTGTTGGTATAGTTTTGATCCTACAAATAATGCCCTAAAATCAGAAGGGTCTGCCATAGACCACTTTTTTTTGGTTGCTCTATATCCATTAAAAAGAAGGAGAACAGAGCAGAGTGCTAGTAGAGCTAATTTAAGCGTTTTGGACACTTTTTTTCACTTTTTTATATGCCCAACAATTGGCAAAAGGTACTTGCCAACGTGTTCTAAAATCAGAAAGCAAACTAATAGTATTGTCTAAAAATACACTGTTTTCGTTTATCAAGCCCGAATGATAAGCTTGATTTATGTCCGAAAGTCGAATCATTTTTATTTTTTCATCTTTGAGAAAAGTAAGATTCATTCGGTTAAACAGATCCAACTGATACTGAGCGTCTACAGCTCTAAACGAAGCGGTGGCCTTGTCTATACTACAACCCGAAGCTGCTTCTACTTCTTCATCTACAGCAAGTATAAGCAGTTGATTGTAAACTATGTGAAACTCGGCGAAAAGCGCATTGCCATGGGCATCCCATGACTGGCAAAACATATTGAGTTGAGCAGTTATATCTGCTTGTTCTGATGAGCTAAGTGGACGATTTGCCACATATATCCAGATACGTCCGTTGCCTTGTAGAGTTTCAAACATAATGCGAAGATAGGGTAATGCTCAAAATGCAAGCAAGTAGATTATGGTTTATGACTTGTCCTAAAATTGGTTTACAGAAAAACATAAATATTAAGTGTAAAAAATAAACCTTTTTACCTTCCACTTCTATGGTTGAAAAAGTAACAAAAAAGGTCGGTTTAGTTGTAGTGTTTCCGTTTCTCAACTATCGCAATATGATTTGTAGCTATATCCGTTTGGATATTTCTTAAACGTTAATTTTTTATTCTGTTAGTACATAATTGTACCAGTAAATAAAAAAGTTGTAAATTGTAGGAAAGAAAAATGATATGAATATTATCCAATTTGCAGAGAGGTTTCCCGATTCTGAGAGCTGTAAAGCACATTTCAAG
>JBEAPG010000014.1:0-12564 GCA_041164545.1 Bacteroidota bacterium | reverse complement strand
TGATAAGGATTTTAGGGAATCCTACATCCAAACACGCATAGGCCACGGATACATTTTTCAAGTTAAAGAATGAAAATAAGAACTAGGCTCACGCTTCAATTTCTAGGTATTGTTGCATTGCTAATGCTATTATCTTGCGTAGCTATTTACTATTTTTCTTCTAACTACCGTAAGCAAGAGTTTTACACGCGCTTACTTACAAAATCTCAAAATACGGCCAAGCTTCTATTAGATGTAGACGAAATAGATTTACAACTTTTAGAACGCATAGAAGAGAACAATCCGCTCCGCCTGCCCAATGAACACATTATTATTTACAGTTTTGACAATCAAGTGCTGTACGACTCTGACAAGGAGACTAATCTAACTATTAGCAATGACTTGCTCGATGAAATAAGGCTAAACAAAAAAGTAGAATTCAAACAAGGTAATTTAGAAATACTCGGATATCTATATACGGATAAATACGACCGAATTGTTGTGATATCTGCAGGTCAAGACATATATGGAAATAGGAAGATTCAAAACTTGCTTATGATTGTAATTATGGTTTTCTGCTCTAGTATATTTTTAATGTCTATTTTAGGATGGATATACTCAGGCAAAGCACTTTCACCCATCAATCAAGTTATCACCCAAGTCAAAAGAATTGGCTTTTCAAGTTTGAACTTGCGCGTGGACGAAGGCGAAAACAAAGATGAAATTGCCGACTTAGCTCATACGTTTAATGATATGCTGGAAAGACTTGAACGATCGGTGCAGATACAGAAAAACTTCATAGCCAATGCATCACACGAAATGCGAACTCCACTAACTATTATTACAGGACAATTGGAAGTATTGCTTCGAAGAGAACGCACTGTTGAACAATATCAGGAAACATCAAAGTCATTGCTACAAGACATCGAAAACCTGAATCAAACCACAAATCGATTGCTTCTTCTTGCACAAACATCAGAAGATAAAGCTACAGACGGATTTGAACCTTTAAGAATAGATGATATACTATGGCAAATAAAACAAGAGCTAGAGAAACGTAATGCCGAGAATGCAGTATCCATAGATTTTAAGCTATCTGAAAACGAAGATGAACTTTTAACTGTAATAGGAAGCACTGCTCTTTTAAAAGTAGCTTTGCTTAACCTTATTGAAAATGCGTGCAAGTATAGTCCAAACAAGAAAGCGGAGGTCATTATTCACGAAAGTGAGGGCGGATTGGTAATAGATGTAAAAGACAGTGGAATTGGAATTCCTAAAAATGATATGCCTCACATTTTTGAACCCTTTTTTAGAGCAAAGAATGCTACCAGTATAAAAGGTCACGGTATTGGTCTATCACTATCGCAACGTATTTTTCATTTGCATAAATCATTGTTGACAGTGCAATCTACAGAAAATAAAGGGAGTACATTTACAGTGCAATTCCACAACATTACAAATAGTTGATATACCACAAATCATACTTAATGGCATTTTAATTTCTTCTTTAACTCATTTTTAGATGTGGGTTACACCTTTGAATCAAATATTTAAAGAGGATAGAAAATGAAAAATTCAATTAAAACAAGATTCAGCAAACCCCAAATAATTGCTGCTTCTTCTACAGCCCTTTTTTTAGTCGCAATTATTTTTTTAGTAAGTCTAAATGGAAGCAACCATTCATTACAAAGCTTGCTAAAAAAGAACCGATTAGAAAACGAAAAAATGCTATCTGAAAAACTACAACTTGAAAAAGAGATAGCACAACTGCACGAAGACATAAGCTTGTTTCAAGCCAAAAGCGCACAAACAGACGCCTATATCGCTGACTTAAAGAATAGACTTTTACAAAAAGAGGAAGCTATACGCAAGATTGCAGGAAACAAAGCTGCAATTAATAAATACCAAACCGAATTGGCAAGCTTGAAAAAAATGAGAGCAGACTTGGAGGCAGAAATTAATAAACTTAACGGAACGGTAACAGGTCTGAAAACCGAAAATGAAAAATTATCAGGCACAATAGCTAGTCTGCAAGCCAAGAACAAAGAAATGGAAGACAGAAATGCGCTATTATCAACCATTGCTGCCACCAATTTTAGGGTAGAAGCAACCAAAGGAAAAAAAGACAAACTAACGGTTGTAGCTAAGCAAACAAAAAAATTAACTCTTGGCTTTGATGTGCCGGAAACGGATGTGGAAACGATTCAATTTCTGATTCACACACCAAACGGAAAAACAATAAAACAGGGTAAAGAACTTTCAATAAGCATAGCTACAGAAGCCAATGAAGAATTGTATGCATCAGTAAATATGTTTCCAGACATTACTGCAAAAAAGAAACGTCTAGAAATGACTTATAAACCTACAGACAAAATGATTAAAGGGATTTATACAATAGATATAACGAACAACGAAACATACTTAGGTAGTTGCCAAGTAAAATTGAGATAGAAGTGATTTTCAAAATTCTTTCATAAGAATAGGTTTTTTACACTGCGTTTTTTTAGCCCGCCAAGTAAAAATGGCGGGTTTTTTTTGTATTAGAACCAAGTTCGAAAATCTTTCGTTTAATTTGCCTTGTATGACAGCAAAGCAAATAGACTACGTAAATATTGGCTTGATGGTATTTGCATTTTTTGTTTCAATTAAGCTGCCATTTCATCTCTTCCTTATGGCGTATGCCATACTAGGACCATTACACTACCTTACTGAAATTGGATGGTTGGATGATAAAAATTACTTCTCTACTAATAAACGTGATGCTTGGATTCTAGTAGTCCTATGCGCCTTAGTTACATTAGCTTTTTCTATATATCAATTTGGCAGCTTCGAATTCACAAAGACGTGGACCGAAAGCCTTAATCAATCAAAATTCAAGCCTATCGCCGACTTCATCTTGAAATATGAAAAAAGCTTCATTTTTCTTGCATTCTACGCAGCTATAATGATGACTTTTGTCAAGAAAAAAGCGCTGAGATATGGCCTTATGGCTGCAGGAATAGTTATCGCCTATTTTCTAAATGGAATAAACGCCTACTTTATGATAATCGGTATAATGTTGCCAACAGTAATTCATGTTTATGTATTTACGGGAGCATTTATCTTATTCGGCGCTTTAAAAAGCAAATCGGTAAGTGGTTATGCATCGCTTATGGTCTTTGTGCTCATTCTTTTTTTAATAGTAATGCAACGACCCAAACCGCAAGACTATCAATTGACGGGTTACTGGCTAGACACTATGAAAGCAAGTAATTTCCACGGAATAAATCAGGCAATAGCTTCATTTTTTGGATGGAACAAAGGCACATTTTATGTCTTTTCTCCATTGGGAATTAAGATGCAAATTTTTATTGCATTTGCATATACCTATCACTACTTAAACTGGTTTAGTAAAACTAAAATTATAAACTGGCACCAAGTAAGTAAGGTACGACTATACTCAGCTGTAGCTATTTGGATTGCATCAGTGGCCTTGTACTTTTATGATTATAAAATTGGTTTGGCTGCTTTGTTTTTCTTAAGTGTGTTGCACGTTTTCCTAGAGTTTCCGCTAAATCATCTCACTTTTGTTGGGATTTTCAAAGAGTTAAAAAGCAGAATTATTCCATAAAAATGAAACGTCTACTTTGGTTTACGCTGATTGTCTTTTCGCTTTCTGCTCAAGCTCAACTGTCTGAAGATTTTTCCGATGGGGATTTTACCACAAATCCTATGTGGAATGGTGATGTTTCAAAATTCGCCATAGAGAACGGAAAGCTACGTTCTAATTCGGCCGTTGCCAACGATATATTTTATTTGAGCACCCCCAATTCTACAGCAATCAATTGCGAATGGCGGTTTTTGATAAATATGCAATTTGCCACTTCTTCTGCCAATTATGTTGATGTAGTTTTAGTATCAGACAATGCAAATCCTTCTCTAGCGCAAAATGGCTACTTCCTAAGAATTGGAAATACAAAAGACGAAATTGCATTATATAAAATTAGCAATGGTTCACCTCTGCTACTAGGCGATGGAACTGATGGCAAAACCGAAAACAAAACTATTAATGTCAGAGTAATTCGTTCAGATGTAGGACAATGGCAAGTATTTGCCGATTATGCTGGTGAAATAAATTTCACTGAAGAAATAAATCTTGTAGATGCTCAGATTTCCAGCAGCACTCATTTTGCATTAGTTATTAAACAGAGTACAGCAAGTTTTTTTAACAAGCACTTCTTTGATGATTTCTATATTGGTTCTATTGTAAAAGACACAACTTCGCCCAAAATCACGCAACTAAAGGTTTTGTCCAAAAACGAAGTACAGCTTCAGTTTAGCGAAGAGATATTCAAACCTTTTCTGAGCAACTTCTTTATAGACAAAGGAATTGGTTTGACTACGAATCTAGATTCAATCAATCCGCAAACGTATGTGCTCCAATTTGGGAATGATTTTGGTACCGAAAAGTACAAGCTAGGAGTTTCGAATATTATGGATTTGGCTGGAAACATACTAGATACCATTATAGACTTCGAAAACATTGCTTCCCAGACAGCGTTGAAAGGCGATATTTTAATAACCGAAATTTATGCCGACCCGACCCCAAGTTTTGGACTCCCAGAACAAGAATTTGTAGAAATTTATAACAATACCACCAACTGGATAAATCTTGAAAATTATACTTTTTCGGATGGGGGAACACCTATTTTGCTCCCCAACTTTGCTTTTGCCCCTAAGAGCTATGTGGTGCTAAGCAAAAGCAATGAAACGGTGTTTCACAATGCAAATGGTGAATTGGTATTGACCCCAAATCTACCAGCACTTAATAACACAGGAGATCCGCTTGTATTGAAAAATAACATAGGAGAAACCTTAGATGCTGTTTCTTACACTGATGATTGGTACAAGGATGATATAAAAGCCCAAGGCGGATTTTCACTGGAGCGCATAGACTTTGTAACCTCGTGCGCAGATGAAAGTAATTGGATGGCAAGTCAAAGCGCAAATGGCGGCACTCCAGGTAAGCAGAACTCTGTTTTTAATCAAAATCCGGATAAACAAGCGCCTCAAATCTTAAGTTATACCATCGAAAATATACGAATAACCTTAAATCTTTCCGAGCCATTAATTGAGTCACTTACTACCGATTTGAGCAATTTTCGTATTAAATCAAACAATGAAAATCCAATTTTACTTTCTGTGCTTGATAATGGCAAAACACTGGTACTCACGTTTGCTACTTCATTCAATCAAAATCAATCGTATACATTGATTATCAGAGAACTAACAGATTGTGCAGGAAATACTTCGACCAATGAAGAGGTAGAAATATTTTACTTTAACGATAATATTAGCAACAATGATTTAATCATTAATGAACTCCTTTTCAATCCCAAAGGAGATGGCGTAGATTTTATAGAGTTATATAACAATAGTGACAAGTATATCAATCTACTCGGATTTAAACTAGGTAGGCAGGTGAATGACACCACTAAAGATTTTAAGTCGATTAATACTTTTTATGTTTTGCAACCACAAGCATACGTAGCTATAAGCATAGATAGTGCAAAATTACAACGAGACTATACCGGCGCTCGCAATCACCTGCAAATAAGTAGTCTTCCGGCAATGAACAATGACGCAGGAATTGTGCTATTAGCCAATGCTTCTGACGATATTATAGACTCGGTGAATTACAATGAATCACAACACTTTGAGCTCTTAAGCAGCACAGACGGGGTCAGTTTGGAGCGTTTAAGTTTTACGGAAAGTGGAGCTAATGCCAGCAATTGGCACTCTGGAGCAGCAAGCTCTGAATTTGCTACTCCGGGTTATCAAAACTCACAATTTCTTGCGAATGCATATAAAGAAGGCCAATTTACCTTATCGTACAAAGATGTTTCCCCTGACTCAGATGGTTATCACGATCAATTGGTGCTAAACTACAAATTAGATGGGAATGGCTATGTTTTAAACACGTATGTTTATAGTTTAGGTGGCAATTTAATATGCCAACCTTTGAACAATATTACACTTGGTTCTATTGGATTTGCCACTTGGAATGGCGTAGATGATGAAGGAAATAAACTACCCGTGGGTAATTATATACTATTGGCACAAGCCTTTAATCTAGAAGGAAAAGTGATTGAAAAAAAGCTAGCTTTCAGTATTGTGGGTACTTTTTGAGCTAATTTCAATCTTGTATTATTGTATTTCTGTGAGTTAATCGGGATAAATAAAGACTTTAAGTACTTTAATGTTATCAAATTCCCGGGTATTGTTTCCAAACCAGATATCATATCATCATTATTTAAACCATAATTCCTCAGCCATAAAAAACTACTTTTGCCACTTATACATTATGCGATTACTAACTTTTATTCTAATCCTTATTTCATTTCAAGTCTTTGCCCAAAAAACTCAAAAAGTTAAGAATACTTTACCTTATGGATACGAGGAATATTACATTATAAAACAAAAAGGACAAGAATCTTACAACCAAGGAACTTATAAACGCTATGAGAAAAACAAGGTAGTAGAAACTGGAAAATATAATAACGGAATGAAAGACGGATTATGGGTATTGAACCATAATGAAGGTTACCAAAATGACTACTATTCATTAGGTATATTGGATAGTACATACCGTTTCACTGGTAATTCAATTTCCATAATTAAATATGATTTTGAGGGAAATGAAACAGTAAATATTTACCAAATGGGTGATCTAAGAATAACAAAAGAGGCATTAGGCGGCGGCGTTTATTACACAAAAACCAATGTAAAGAAAAATGGTGCTGAAAATGAAATTCTTGCACAAGGAATTCTAATAAACGATAAAATGCAAGGGCCTTGGCAATTTACCAATAGCAATGGATCTTATTGCAAACTCAATTTTAAAAATGGCAATAAGGTTGGCAAACAAAAATCCTTCCACGCCAATAGCCAACCTTATTCTACATTAACGTACAATGACTCTTCAAAACTTGAAGGGCCATATTTAATTCAGTATATAAATGGAGATACGCTATTCTATCAAAATTACATCAATGGCAGGCAAGATGGCTACGGAACAGCAAAGTATAAAAATGGAAAGCCATATTATTCGGCACTTTATAATGAAGGTAGAGTTTTAAGCTTCACCGAACATACCGTTGCTGGTGTAGATATTCAGAAATCTAAAATAGAAAATGGATCAGGGCAAATTATGGAATATAGCTGGGTAAACGGAGCACTAAAAGTAAGTACAGCAACCACTTACGCAGATGGTTTGCCAAATGGTATGCGATTTCATTTTAGCGGAGATACCGTAACATATAGCGAAAAATATGAAAACGGACTATTTATGGGATATGGTAAAGAACCAAGTTCTAGTTTTATTCGGCTAAGTAATGAAACAGACACTTTAACAGACACTTTTCTCCCAAGAATTAACTTTGATATGCTGGATACGGCTTCCTCTGTAGAAAGTATGTTCGTGAAGGGCGAATTTGGTTTACAACAACATATAGCTAGAAATATAAGTTACCCTATAAAAGCCTTGGAAAACGACAGACAAGGTATAGTGCAAATAATGTTTGTGGTTGATAAATTGGGTGTACTAAAAGATCCAGAGGTTATCTCTACAAAACTTGGTTTTGGCTTAGATGAAGAGGCACTAAGAGTAATAAATGCCACGAATAACATGTGGTCACATGCCGTTTACTATGGCATTCCTGCTGAAATGAGATACTTTATTCCAATTAAATTTCAAATATTTTAAATACAACACCTTGACCAAACTAACCACCGAAGCCGAATCAAACCACGACGATTTACACGAAAAATCGACAATGGAATTGCTGCAAGGCATTAACCAGGAGGACCAAACGGTACCTTTAGCGATAGCACAAGAATTGCCCGCTATTGAGCAATTGATAGAAGCTGCTTACAAAAAAATGGAAAACGGTGGAAGGCTGTTTTACATAGGAAGCGGAACCAGCGGCCGATTGGGAATAGTAGATGCCAGCGAGTGTCCGCCAACATACGGTGTGCCACAAGGTTTGGTTGTGGGAATTATAGCAGGTGGAGATGCCGCCATTCGCCAAGCGGTAGAAAATGCTGAAGATGACCCCTTGCAAGGTTGGTACGATTTGCAGGAACACAGCATAAGCAAACGCGATTTCGTTATTGGCATAAGTGCAAGCGGAACAGCACCTTATGTGCAAGGAGCTTTAGAACAATGCGTAAAAAACAACGTAGCTTGTGGAGCTATCGCTTGCAATAAAGACAGTAAAATTGGAGAAGTTGCTGATTATGCCATTGAAGTTGTTGTAGGACCTGAGTTTGTAACTGGCAGTACCCGCATGAAAAGCGGAACCGCCCAGAAACTAATTTTGAATATGATAAGCACCAGCCTAATGATAAAATTAGGCCATGTGCAAGGCAATAGTATGATAGATATGCAATTGAGCAACAAAAAGCTAGTAATGCGCGGCACTCGCATGATAATGGAGCAAACTGGTTTGGATGAGTTTACGGCCAAGGATTTACTCCTAAAGCATGGCAGTGTGCGAAAAGCGGTGGAAGCAGCAGAAAATTGGTGAAATATTTTGTTCATATCGCATTCATTTTCTTCACCTTGTTCTTGTGTTTCGCCTGTAACAGAAACAATTGCGACGATATAGTATGCGCACCTTGTCCAGAATTTGGTAGTTATTATGAAGTTTTTAGTTTTGATACAACGGCAGCCACGGGTTTTTTTTTAACTGATTTGGATACCATCTTGGTAGAACAATACATCAACGGTTCGTTGGTTTATCAATTTTATACGTTTGACATTTATTCTTTCTATGGTTTTGATTACAAAAATATCCTTACCAATGTAGATTTAAGAATACCTGAATGGTCAGGTGACAATGAGCCCGATTCTATAGTGGTTACCATTCCTAATCTATGGAAAACTTCGCTTACTGATTGGCATTACACCACTATACCGACTAAACCTTCTTGCTGCGGATGTGGTATCCTTAAATTGGATTCCATAGCTATAGATACTAAATTGATGCTACCTCCACAACTTCCGTTGCATATTAAAAAGTAATAAAATCTACATTTGTAGCATTGGAAGATTTTATAACCATACACGTAACTGATTTAGACGGTGTAACCCACGATATTCAAGCTCCTACGGACATGGGGTTAAATATGATGGAAGCCATTCGATTGAATGAAATACCTATAAAAGCTACTTGTGGAGGTATGGCTATGTGTGCTACTTGCAATTGCATAGTAAAAAGCGAACACGAATTACCAGAAATGAGTGAGGCGGAGGAAGAAATGTTGGATGAAGCATTTGTGCTGGACATACCTGGCAGCAGACTTATGTGCCAGATACCTGTAACAGCAAATTTGGATGGTTTTGAAATACAAATGGGAGAATTAACAGCAGAATAATGAGTGATATAGCAGTAAGAGAAGTTACAATGGATGATGTAATTGATATAACAAGCATATACAATTACTACGTAAAAGAAACCACAATCACCTTCGATCTGAATCCAATTACAGAGCCAGAAATGGAGGCACGCATCCAAAAAATACAAGCAAACTATCCATTTTTGGTAATAACAGAAGATGACGAAGTAGTAGGTTTTGCATATGCCAACCAATGGAAAGATAAGGCCGCTTATCAATTCTGCGCCGAAACCAGCATATATCTAAATCCTAAAGCGGTAAGTAAAGGACTGGGCTTGAGGTTGTACAATGCTCTTCTATCTGCACTCCCATTATATGATATTGCTTCTGCAATTGGCTGTATCACTATTCCCAATAATGAGAGTATAGCATTGCATGAAAAGCTTGGTTTTAAGAAAGTGGGCGAGTTTGAACGAGTTGGTTTCAAATTCGAAAAATGGATAAATGTTGGCTACTGGGAAAAGCGAATATTGGAATAAAAGCAGATCAATTTCTGGGTAGTTTTTGTCGGTCTATCTTCAAGTATTATAATTTACTTTGAATTGTTTGACAAATTGCGATAAAAACTTACATTTGCAGCCCGATTTTTAGGAGCATAAAACTTTAATAGTGGATACATTATCATACAAAACCATTTCAGCTAACGCCAAAACTGTTGACAAACGTTGGGTTGTAGCAGATGCAGAAGGTAAAACATTAGGCAGATTTTGCACAGAAGTAGCAAGCATGCTTAGAGGAAAAAATAAGCCAAGTTTTACACCACACGTAGACTGTGGTGACTACGTTATAGTAATTAACGCAGAAAAAATTACGATGACTGGCAACAAAATGGACGTAAAAGAATACGAAACATTTAGCGGTTATCCTGGCGGAAGAAGAGTTACCATTGCAAAAGATTTATTAGCAAGAAAACCAAAAGACCTTATAGAAAGAGGTGTAAAAGGTATGTTGCCAAAAAACAGATTAGGAAGAAAAATCTTCACTAATCTACACGTTTACGTTGGAAACGAGCACCCACACGCTGCTCAAAAACCAGAAAAAGTAGAGATTTAATTATTATATGGATAAAATAAATACAATTGGGAGAAGAAAAGCATCAGTAGCTCGAATTTATATGAGCGAAGGTAAAGGTGCTATAACGGTTAATGACAGACCGTTAGAAGAGTACTTTGCTTCTCCAGAGTCACGCTATTTTGTGAACTTACCTCTTGAGGTATGTGGCGCAACCGGCCAGTACGACATTAAAGTAAATGTAGACGGCGGAGGAACCACAGGTCAAGCAGATGCTATTAAACTTGCCATTGCTCGTGCATTGGTTAAAGTAGATGCAGAAAACAAACCAATGCTAAAAGCAAAAGGTTTGATGACAAGAGACCCTCGATCTGTAGAGCGTAAAAAACCAGGACAACCAAAAGCAAGAAAGAAAACACAATTTAGCAAGCGTTAAGACAATGGCAGTAACAACCGAACAATTATTAGAAGCTGGTGTACACTTTGGTCACTTAACCAGCAAGTGGAATCCAAAAATGGCTCCTTATATCTTTATGGAGCAAAATGGTATTCACATTATAGATTTAAATAAAACAGCTAGCAAACTTGAAGAAGCAAAAGCTGCAATCGCAAATATTGCTCGTACTGGACGTAAAGTAATGTTTGTAGCTACGAAGAAACAAGCTAAAGAAATAGTAGAAACAAATGCAAAGCGTGTAAATATGCCATATTCTGCTCAACGTTGGTTGGGTGGTATGCTTACCAACTTTGCTACCGTTCGTAAGTCTATCAAAAAGATGCAAGCCATCGAAAAAATGAAGACTGACGGTACATTCGAAAATATGAACAAGAAAGAGCGTTTGATGAAAACCAGAGAGCAAGAAAAATTGTACTCTGTTCTTGGTGGAATTGAAGATCTAAACAGATTGCCAGCTGCTCTTTTCATTATAGATATCAAAAGAGAGCATATTGCTGTTAAAGAAGCTCAAAAATTGAATATTCCAATTTTTGGTATTGTAGATACAAACTCAGATCCTACAAAAGTAGATTACGCTATTCCTGGAAATGATGACTCTGCTAAGTCTATCGAAATACTGACTAGAGAAATCACAGATGCGATTGCTAGCGGACTAGAAGATAGAAATAAACAAAAGGAGCAAGCTAAAAAAGAAAAAGAAGAAGAAGAAACAGAAGCATAATTCTGTACTCCATTTTCTCACATTTCAACCTTTTATTAAACCATACATTTTATAAATAATAAGTAGACAAATGACAACTATTTCAGCTTCTGTAGTAAATAAACTAAGACAAATGACAGGTGCCGGTATGATGGATTGCAAAAAAGCATTGCAAGAAGCAAACGGCGATATAGATGCAGCAGTAGACGTACTTCGTAAAAAGGGTGCAGCTAAAGCAGCTAAGCGAGCAGACAGAGATGCAGCAGAAGGACTTGCTATCGCATTATCTTCTTCAGATAATACTTACGGTATTGCTATTGAAGTAAACTGCGAAACAGACTTCGTTGCAAAAAATGATGATTTCAGCAAGTTTGCTAATGATCTAGCGGCTTTCGCACTTCAAAACAAATTTGCGGATAGAGATGCACTTTTAGCTTCTACATTTGAAGGAAAAGTATTATCAGAATTATTGCTTGAAAAAACAGCAGTAATCGGCGAAAAAGTAGATGTATCAAACTACGCTTTAGTTTCATCTGAAGGAGTAGCAGCATACAATCACGGCGCAAATAGAATCGGAGTATTGGTTGCTTTGAATTCAAATGATGAAGCGGCATTGCAAGCAGGTAGAGACTTAGCTATGCAAATAGCAGCTATGAACCCAATTGCGGTGGATGAAGATGCTGTATCTCAAGAAGTGAAAGATAAAGAACTAGAAATAGGAAGAGATATCGCTCGTCAGGAAGGCAAGCCAGAAGCAATGTTAGACAAAATTGCTGAAGGTAAACTTCAACGTTTTTACAAAGACAATACGCTTATGCACCAAGCCTTTGTAAAAGATAGTTCTATGAATGTTGCAGCTTTCCTAAAATCTGTAAATCCTTCGCTAAAAGTAAAATCTTTTGCAAGATTGCAATTGGGAGCATAAAAGAATAGACAATCAAATTGTAAAGAGAGCATCCATCAAAAGTGGATGCTTTTT
>JBEAPG010000013.1:0-12586 GCA_041164545.1 Bacteroidota bacterium | reverse complement strand
ATACATTTTTGGCATTTGTAAACGCAAGAACTGTCATTTGTATAGAATTGGTGGAACTGAAGATCACATACATATTCTTACTCATTTACATCCTAGCGTCGCCTTATCTGACTTAGTTAAGGATATAAAAGTAGCGAGTACCCTTTTTGCCAAGGAAAAGAAATTGTTTCCTCAATTTAGCGGTTGGCAATCTGGTTATGGTGCATTTACGTGCAGCGAGAAAGATAAAAACGCCTTAATTGAATATGTCATTAATCAGGAAGAGTTTCACCGTAATTCCACTTTTGAAGATGAATATTTGGCCCTTCTAAAAGAACACAATGTAGAAGTGGATATGCAGTATTTTAAATGAAATACTCGAAACTTAAATAAAAGCTTAAAATGAGACTAATGAGGCATCAAGTCTGTAATCATTATTTACAACACATACCTCAAATACTTAATCTTTTTGCCTTCGGCTAACCACATTTTTTCATAAAAAGTCTGAATGTTGGCTAAGTATTCGGGTATTTCTGGCCAAGAATAAATGTCGTCGCTATCGGCCAATAATTCTAATTTTTGCTCTGCTATTACTTCTTTGGTGTATTCATAAAAACGGGTGGAGTCCGATTTTAAATTCATCATTGCTCCGTCTTTGCTTATGTTTCTATACCTATCTAAGAACATAGCGTTGGTAAGGCGCTTACGCTCTTTACCATGTTGAGGATCTGGAAAGGTTATCCAAAATTCATCAATCTCTCCTTCTTCGAAAAAATCCTCAATATTACCAATCATTAGTCGGTGAAAAGCCACATTTGCAAGTTCATTTTCCAAAGCATATTTGGCTCCTTTCCATATGCGATTGCCCTTTACATCTATTCCTATAAAGTTTCTATTCGGAAAACGCTCTGCCAATCCCAAGGTGTACTCCCCTTTTCCGCAAGCCAATTCTACGGTTATTGGGTTATCGTTTTTGAAGTAGTCCGACTTCCACTTGCCCTTCATTTCTTTGGCATATTCAAAACAATTTGAAAATGCAGTGACCTCTGCAAACTTTTCTAATTTCCCTTTCTTTCCCACCCCGCGAAAATATTCAATACTCTGCTACCATCATTTTCTATTTTAAAAACAACCTGTTTAATACTCTTAGTGTAAAATATTCATCACCATCCCTTCTGCTCCTATCGAATCAAATATTTTAAAGAACTTTGCCGTTCTATTGTAAAGTCGACTATTGTGAACCAAATTTTTACGACACTATTTATACTCTTTCTTTCTCTACTAAGTATTGCTCAAATACCCGATTATAGCAAACTTGACTTTTGGGCAGCACATCCCGATAAGATTGATGCATCAGATATAGAAGTAGAAGGTGTATCCAAACGAAACATTGACGTTTTTTATATTTATCCTACGATATATACACAAGCAGATTTTACCTCTTTTTCTGCGTCTTTAGATGATAAAAAACTGGAAGAAGAAGTAGAATCTACTGCTATCTTCCACCAAGCCAGTACGTTTAGCGGTATCGCCAATATTTATGCGCCATTTTACAGGCAAATGCATTACGACGGTTACTTTGTAACAGACGAAATACAAACACAACAAGCAAAAGCCGCAATGGATCAAGCGTATCAAGATGTTTTAAAAGCATTTTTATACTATTTGCAATATAATAACAAGGGTAAACCTTTTGTAATTGCAGCCCACAGCCAAGGTACAAACCACGCCGAAAAATTGCTGAAAGAAGTAATACTGCCTGTGCAACATTTAAGAAAACAACTAGTAATGGCTTATTTAATAGGTATGCCAATCAAAGATAATTTCACTTCACTCCCTCCTTGTGAAAATGCTACTCAAACAGGCTGTTTTGTCAGTTGGAGGACATTTGGGAATGACTCCACCCCGCTAGTAAAAGGCGATGATATTGTATGCACAAACCCAATTGATTGGACTACTAAGCCTATAGAATCAGATAAAAAAGAGCATTTGGGAATTCGGTTTATAAATGGTAAAACCAAGGCTAAAAAATCAATAATTGCTCAATCTACCGAAGGATATTTAAATATAGAAATCGTAAAATGGCCCTTAAAATCCATGTACAAGTGGGGAAATTTTCACGCAGCCGATTACAACCTTTTTTGGCTAAATATTCGTGAAAATTTTGAGTATAGGCTAGATAATTACGAAGCGCAAACAGCTACGAATATTCGCTAAGGCGTTTTCTTTTTAACTTGCCTGTATCTGTAGTCTCTATCTTTTTTACAAAAAACATTTCTTTCGGGTTGGTATAAGCTGGCAACTCTCTCTTTAGTATTTCTAAAATAAAACCTGCGTCAGTTATAGGCGTGCCTTCTAGTATTAAAATTAGTTTTTCGCCCAATAGTTTATCCGGTATTGAACTAAGATAAAAAGGCCGATATATTCTTATACTTTCCAGAATATCAGCTATTTGAGGCTCAATAGACTCTGGATGAATTTTTATTCCGCCTGAATTAATAACATTGTCCCGCCGCCCCAAAATTGCAAATCCGTCTTCGTGTAACTCGGCTAAATCATTGGTATCCAAGTTTAAGTTTAATTCCTTTATTTCAATCCCCAATCTATCTTCTTTTGAGTTTACTTTTACTCCTTCTTGGGTCTTAAAATAAGCTTCATTTTTTGTAAGGTTTTTTAATGCAATGTGGCTTGCGGTTTCAGTCATTCCATAGGTTTCCCATATCGTTGTATTGCGACTGCTATCGTTCCACTTTTGGATTTTCTGAAGTAAATCTGCACCGATTTTGGCTCCACCTACCAGTATATTTTTGAATGAGACCAAGCTTTCTGGGTTTTCATTCAATACTACATCCAGCTGCATAGGAGTAAAGGACGTAAAGCTATATTCTGACGTTTCTTCTCCTTCAAACGGATTGCTTTTTGGTGAAACAAAATAGATTTCCCACCCAAAATGTAGCGCCCGAATAAGCTGCATAAAGCCACCCGTTTTTTGAACAGGTATACAGCAGATTACTTTTTCTTGCCCTAAATGTAGACTCGCTTTTGTAGCATTAGCACTCCAAATCAGTAATTCTCTAGATAGTGAAATTTCTTTGGGTTTTCCGGTGGTTCCAGATGTTTTCAGCATAAATGAACTTTGACCTGCATTCCACCTTTCTATTTGCTCTTCTACCCATTTTCTGTCTTTGAAATCTGAATGATAAATTGCTCTGAACATTGGCCTAAAAGTTCAATTTTCCATCAAATGTATGATTCTTTCTATGTATGATGTAAAGCATTGGTAATATATATGGGCTTATTGAAGTTTTAAGTAAAGGCCATAGCCTTTAAATCATTAAATTCGCAACCAATTTTCTACAAAATACATTATGATAAAAATACGAAGAGTAGTTCTATTTAGTTTATTCTATTTGCTAGCAGCAGCAGCTATGGCGCAAAGTACGACAATCAGCCTAAGCTCTGCACCTGCAGAAAACGAGCAATTTCCTGTTTTTAGTTATGGTGACAAAATGGTTTACAACGATGAATTCTTGCGTGTTTTCAATAAAAACAAGCGCGATAATAGTGAACCAACCCAAGAAGAAATTGAAGAGTACTTGGAACTGTATACCAAATTTAAACTGAAAGTAGCCGAAGCCTATAGCCGTAAAATGGATACCATTCCTAGTTTTAAAAACGAGTTAGCAGGTTATCGCCGACAGTTAGCTCAACCTTATCTGACGGACAAAAGTGTTACCGATCGTTTAATAAAAGAAGCATATGACCGAGGATTAGAAGAAATAAGAGCTAGCCATTTATTGATTAATTGCCCGATAGATGCTAAGCCTTCAGATACTTTGGAGGCATACACTAAAATTATGGGTCTGCGCAGCAGAGTTTTGGATGGAAATGAAGATTTTGGAACATTAGCAGAATTGTATTCTGACGATCCATCCGCTAAAACGAACAAGGGTGACTTGGGTTATTTTACCGCATTTCAAATGATTTATCCTTTTGAAAATGCTGCATTTAAAACTAAAGTTGGCGAAGTTAGCTTACCTGTTCGCACACAGTTTGGTTATCACTTGGTAAATGTGCAAGACCGAAGAAAAGCACTCGGCGACATTAAAGTAGCCCATATTATGGTGAAATTTTACAACGAAACGGAGGTAGACAGCACCAAAAGAAAAATTGACGCTGTATATGCCAAATTACAAAAAGGCGCAGACTGGAGTACCACAGTTGAAGAATTTTCAGATGACTTTAATACCAATAGTAAGGGAGGCGAATTGAATTGGTTCAATAGAACTACATCTAATATTCCAGTGGAGTTTAAAGATGTAGCATATCAACTAAAAAATGACGGCGATTATAGCCAACCAATAAAAACCAGATTTGGATGGCATATCATAAAACGAATTTCAGTTAAACCAATTCCAAGTTTTGATGAGTCAAAAGAAGTGCTGCGAAGAAAGGTAGAGCGTGATGCAAGAAGTGAAATGAATAAAGAAGTGGTGGTAGCTCGAGTAAAGGTAGAAAACAATTTTACCGAAGTAAAAGGCTTAGCTGCAGTGAAAACCAAGCTAGACAGTACATTGCTACAAGGTGAGTGGAACAGACCAGAAACTACAGGGGCGGTCTTATTTAAAATTAAAGATAAAAATTACACAGATGAGGACTTCTATTCATACTTAGCTACCAATAAAACTAGAACAAACAAAGCATTAGAAAATGCGGTTATGGACTATTACCAAAACTTTGTTACCCAAAGCAATCTCGATTTCGAGGAGCAAATATTGGAGGACAAATACCCGGATTTTAAATACATAATGCAAGAATACAAAGACGGTATTCTACTGTTTGAGCTTACAGACAAGGAAGTATGGAGTAAAGCAGTAAGCGATACCGCAGGGTTAGAAGCATTTTATGCTAATAATCAGTCAAAGTATATGTGGGGAGAACGCGCAGATGCAACTATATACAGTTGCAAGGACGCTAAAACAGCTAAAAAAGCGATGAAAATGGCAAAATCAGAAAACGATGCATCCGCCATTATAACTAAGCTAAATGCTGCTGATGCCGTGGCTGTAAAAATAGAAGACAAGAAATTTGAAAAAGGAAACAACGCCTTACTTGACAAAATAGAATGGACACCAGGAGTATATAACTTAGATGCTGAAAACAACCGAGTGAAGTTTGTACATATTAGAGAAATATTGCCTCCAACCGCAAAACCATTAGCTGAAAACTTAGGGCAAGCAACTTCTGACTATCAAAACCACTTGGAAAAGCTTTGGATAGAAAGTCTTAAAAAGAAGTATCCGCTTGTTATTTACAAAGAAAATGTGAAACGTTTGTATAACTAATGCAAACCTATTGGACCTATATCTCCCTATTCATCTTCTTTGCTGCGTGCGGAGAAAAAGAGCAAGGAAATGTAATCGCCGAAGCATATGGCAAAAAACTATATGACACGGAGTTAGCGCTTCTGATTAGCGAAAATACAACGTTTGAAGACAGTGTATTTATAGCCAAAGAATTCATAAATATGTGGCTTTCTCAGCAGGTTTTGCTACATCACGCGGAAAAAGTGCTAAGCAACTCCGAAAAAAATAAGGAGAAAGAATTAGAACAGTATAAAAATGATTTGCTTGTATATGAAGTCTTGAATAAGCTTTCGCTTAGTGAATTAGATACTGCATTTAGCGATAACGAATTGGAAGAGTATTACAACGAAAATACAGAGGAATTTGAGCTATCTCAAAACATCATCAAAGTGAATTTCTTTAAAATTCCGTCAGACTCAAAAGACTTAAATTTACTCTGGTCAAACTTCAAGGAGGACGACGAGAGTATTTACGGCAAATTGATTCAACTATCAAAAAATAGAGGCAATTATTATACAGACAAAACGAATTGGGTGTATTTTGATGACATATTAAAAGAAGTTCCGATAAACACGTATAACCAAGAACACTACTTAAATAACAATAAGTACATCCAATTAAATGAAGGCAAGTTCGTTTACTTTATTAAGATTATTGATTTTAAAATAAGAAGCACAACCTCTCCTTTTGGTATGGAAAAGGAGAACATAAAAAAAATCTTATTAGTAAAACGACAAGAAGAATTAATCAAATCAATTGAAACTAAATTGGTAGAAGAAGCGTATAGCGATAATAAAGTAACAGTATATTGAAAAAATTAAGCACGATTATATTCCTGTTTTTTGCTTTAATTTCACAAGCACAAACTGGAAAAGTAATAGATGAAATAGTAGCCGTAGTTGGAGAAAATATCGTACTCCGATCAGAACTAGAAGCAGAATACGAGCAGGCTAAAAAAGAAATGGATATTTATGATGGGGACTTGAAATGCGAAATTTTAAATCAACTTATTATCCAAAAACTATATCTGCACAAAGGGCAGTTAGATAGTGTGTATGCAACCGCAGATCGAGTAGATGCTGAGGTAGACAGACGTATAAAATACTACGCACAACAAATAGGTGGTGAGGCCAAATTAGAGCAATACCTTGGCAAGTCTATTGCAGAGTATAAGGACTTAATGAAGTCAAAAATTGAGCAGCAAATGATAATTCAGCAAGTGCAACAAGCTCTTGTTTCTGATATTAAAGTATCTCCTACCGAGGTTCGTAAGTTTTTTAATGAAATTCCGACAGACAGCTTACCCGAATTTGAGCAAGAAGTAGAATTAGCTCAATTTGTTATGTCTCCTATTCCGAATAAGTATGCTAAGGAATACGCATTGGAAAAAATAACAGAGCTTCGAAAAGACATTATACGTGGCGTTTATACCTTCGAATTTGCTGCTAAATCAAATAGTGACGATAAAGGTACAGCGGTAAATGGCGGTGAGTTAGGATACTTTTCACGAGGGCAAATGGTGGGTCCTTTTGAGCGAGCAGCATTCAAATTGAAAGGCGATACCATTTCCGAAATTATAGAAACGGAATATGGATATCATATAATGCAACTTATAGATAGAAAGGGAGAAAAAGTAAATGTGCGCCATATACTTATAAAACCTCTTATTGTAAATAGCGACTTTACTAACCTCAAAAAGCAAATAAACGAGTTGATGGAAGCGGTAAATAAAGACAGCATTACCCTATGTCAGCTTGCATCACAATACAGTACAGACCCATACACCAAAGACAATTGTGGCTTTTTTACAGACCCTACTACAGGCTCACAAATGGTGCCTTTGGGAATGATAGACCCTATGGTTGCACGTAAAGTGCCATTTTTACCTGTAGGTGAGTTTTCTGAGCCGGAGCAATTTACCAATTTTGATAATTCAATGGCTTTCCGCTTCTTTTTCTTAAAAGGAACAAAACCAGCGCACAAAGCCAACCTGAAGGACGATTATCAGAAAATACAAACCTTGGCATTGGAGAAAAAGCAAGATGATGTAATAAAAGATTGGGTAAAAGGATATAAAAAAGGAGTTTACGTTTGGATAGATGAAAAATACGTGAATTGCGAAGAATTAAAAGATTGGAAGGGATTAAATAACTAGAATGATAGATTTTTCAGACGATAAAGCAGCAGCTGATATTTTAAGCCAAAAGGTAAAAGAGCTTAAAAAAGAAATAGGAAAAGTAATAATTGGGCAGCATGATGTTGTAAATGGAGTAATTACTAGTATTATTAGTAACGGTCACGCATTGCTAATCGGTGTACCTGGTTTAGCAAAAACCTTACTTATCAAAACTATATCCGAATCATTAGATATGAGTTTTAACCGAATTCAGTTTACTCCAGACCTTATGCCGAGTGATATAGTGGGTTCTGAAGTATTGGACGAAAGCCGAAACTTTAGGTACAATAAAGGTCCAGTGTTTGCCAATATAGTACTTGCAGATGAGATAAATCGTACACCACCCAAAACGCAAGCGGCTTTACTAGAAGCCATGCAAGAGCGAAATGTAACGGTTTCAGGGACAAAGTATCCACTTCCAGATCCATTCTTTGTGCTAGCTACGCAAAACCCTATTGAGCAAGAGGGAACCTATCCTCTACCTGAAGCACAATTAGACCGCTTTATGTTTAATATGGTACTGGATTACCCAAGCCTAGAAGAAGAAATTAGCATAGTAAAAGCGACTACCACGCACCAATATGCTAAAGTTTCGACCATATTATCAAAAGAAGACATCATTGGTTTTCAAAACCTGGTGCGTAAAGTACCTGTGCCTGATAATGTGTATGAATACGCCGTAAAACTAGTAAGTAGAACACGAGCCGGAAGAGAAAATGCTACTCCTAAAATTAATGAATACATAGAATACGGAGCAGGACCAAGAGCTTCGCAATTCCTTATTATTGGAGCAAAAGCAAATGCTTTGATAAATGGCAAATACTCTCCAGATATAGAAGATGTGCAGGCCGTTGCAAAGCTCGTACTAAGACATAGAATGGTGCGAAACTACAAGGCTGAAGCTGAAGGAATAAGCAGTGACGTACTTATAGAATCTATTTATTAGTACAGTTGAGATTTATTAACTGCTGAATTTCACAGCAAAAAAATACATCTTTGTTTGCTTTACGAATAACTACACATCCATTTGATTTATGCTATTGTTGATATTGAAACCACAGGTGGCTCCCACGGCAACCGAATTACGGAAATAGCCGTAGTAAAAACAGATGGTTCTACTATTTTAGGAGAATATGAAACCTTAGTAAATCCCGAAATTTTCATACCAAAATCTATTTCTCTACTCACAGGTATTACCAATCCTATGGTAGAAGATGCTCCTCGTTTTGGCGAAATAGCGGATGAACTGTATGAACAATTGAAAGATTGTGTGTTTGTCGCACATAACGTAAGCTTTGATTATTCCATAATTAAAAATCACTACGAAGACATTGGTAAAAGCTTAAATTTTAAGAAGCTATGTACTGTACGATTGGCCAAAGGAATTATTCCAGGTCACGCATCTTACTCGTTAGGTAAATTGTGTAATGCGCTAGGTATAAAAAACCATAGCAGACATCGTGCTATGGGCGATGCGAAAGTTACTGCCAAACTTTTTAATCTGCTGTACAAGACCGACACAAACCAATTTATTTCCTATTCGCTCAATCAGTTAAACAAAGAAGCAACCATACCTCCCAATTTAGAAAAATCAGAATACGATAATTTGCCTTCCAATCCAGGTGTATATTATTTGATGGGAGAAAATATGGACGTGCTTTATGTAGGAAAAGCCAAGAATATAAAGCAGCGCATAACCCAACATTTTACTGAAAAATCAAGAGCAAAATCGGAACTACTTCGTAAAATACATCACATTAGCTATCAAGAAACAGGCAACGAATTAATTGCACTTCTGCTAGAGTCTGATGAAATAAAAAAACACTATCCACCTTACAATAAGGCTCAAAAAAACAAGTCTCAAAACTACCACGTTTGTTACTATCAGGGGCAAGATGAAATTTTAAGGGTTGACGTATTTCTAAAGAAATTTGCCACCAACAGTATTCATAGTTTTAGTTCGATGGTAATGGCCAAAGATTTTCTGTATCAACTGGTAGAAAAATGGAGTTTGTGCCCCAAATACACCGGATTGGAAAGAACAAAAAACCAATGTTACTTAGGTTCACAATGTCAGATTTGTAATGAAAGAATTAGCAAAGAAGAATATAACAATTTGGTTCTTGAAGCTACGGCAATGAATCAAACTACCGAAAGCCTACTCATTTTAGGTAACGGACGAACACAAACAGAAAAAAGCGTTGTGTTTTTAAAAGAAGGAGATTATCATGGTTTTGGGTTTATTGACGAGGAGTATGCTCATTCCATAGACGATGTATTAGCTAGTATAAAACCGTTTAAAAATACAAACGATATAACACGAATATTAAGAGGCTTCCTAAATCAACCTATTCCGAAGCAATATCAAATAATAGAACTAAGCGAAGCAAACAGTTAGGCTAGCTTAGGCACATCAGACCATTATGATGTGTTAATCTTTAAATACGAGCAGCCTAAGTCTACCATACCCCAATTTGTCTGAAAATACAACTGATAGCTCCGCGTGAAACGAACCCTTCCATTTGTAATCTATTCTATTGCTATTTCCTTCGAGCTGCACTGCTTTACCAGCTACATATGGCTGCCCAAGTTGTGTAATTAGAATATTTTGCAATTCGGTGAGCTTGTCCTGAAAGATTAACTTATTTCTAATCAATGCTTCTTGTTTGGCTTCTGGGGTAGGCATTCCTAACTTTACAGGCATATTCCAAGTAGTTAGCACTACTCGTATAATGCTATCTGGAGTAAAGAAGTATTCGGCTACTTTTTCTAAATCACCATCTATACAATCAACTGTCAATGGATTTTGCAAATCATAGGCTTTTGCATTTGGGTAATACTCTTCACCTATGGTAACCTGAAAAGCTGCTGGCTTGACGGTGCATCCCAATGTATTTTCTGCGGCTATAACATCGTTAAGTACTACTTCATTGGCAAAATTTACTACCTTCAATATCGGTGAAATAGAGCCCAGATTCATAGATGAAATTGCCAATACGAAAATGTATAAATAATTCATTTACAACTTGTTATTCATTAAAATTTCAACCTTCATCATATTCCATTTTCTTCTGAATAAGCTTTCTTGATAAACGTTCTTTTTCTTCCATTTTCCAAACTTCGTATTCTGCCAAATTTATCAGGCCATCAAAATCAAATTGTGTCATAATCTTACTTCCCTCCGCCTTTTCTCCGCTTGCAGTTGGTATTTTATAATTTACTTTTACCCAAAACAAATAGTTATTTTCTAGTTCTTGAGGCGCTTTATTCAATATATAAGGGTTTTCAATTTCGTCTATTGTCCAAGGTGCTAAAGAGCTATTATCATTGCAGTCGTAATAACGTTTCATTAGCACACGCTTGCTTGGCAGTCGCTCCTCACTAGTCCACCACAAATGCTCTACTTTTTGCATTGCAGCATATGTTTCCTCGTAGGTTGAAACACTTTCTAAGCTATCTAGCATTTCATTGATATAAAACGTCATAGCCTCGTTGTAGGGCATATCACTCTGCAAGGCTTTTTTGCCGATGTATGTACCAAGCAGATTGGAGTACAAATCTTCTGGTGAGAAACTGGAATATCTTTCGGGTACAAGTGGAATATATGACGCACCAAACCAAGTTGCTATCTCGTGCCATAAGGATAAATCATAGGCGATTTTAGCAGCAAGTTCATAATAATCTGGCAGCGAATCTGGGTTAAAGGCATTAATAGTCAGTATTTTGGTTCCAGCCTCATTACCGAGTTTAAGCGAAAATGGATCTGAAGTCTGTTGGGTTTTGATTTGATGATACAGATATGCCGTCCAATCTGCACAATCTCGAAGATGTCCTAAATCTATAAAACCTCCTCTTTTGGTGTAAATGATACCGTTTCCCTCTAACTTATTTCCAAGATATACGTGCTGGCCAATGGCATCCTTTGAGGTAATGTCTGAAATCTTGATAAAACGTACAGCAGCCATTTCTACCTCTGCCCCAAAAGAGCAACAGGTCCGTATAATGCGAGGTGGCGGAGCATTTTTTTCTCCTGAAAAGACTGGTTCCGTTGCGAGACAAGTAGATGTTAGAATCGCTATGCAAAAGAATAATGGAAAAATTACAGTAGCGTATTTACTTCGTTTCATAACTTAAACCCTGAAAGCTATGGCGAATTTATCCAATTTCATGGTAATACCCGAAGAAATCAATACAATGAGCTATTTCTTGTTTTATACAAAAACAAAAAAAAACGCCGCACTCTGCGGCGTTTTTTCGAATCAATAATTAAACCCTAATTATGCTTGTTTTATAAACTGAGCCTCGATAGCCAATTTTACATTGTCTGAAACTACTATGTTGCCCGCCTCTGTTATTGCACTCCAAGATAAGTTAAACTCTTTTCTGTTTATTTCTCCAGAGATTTCGAAACCAGCTTTAGTTTGTCCATAAGGATCTACTGCTACTCCATTAAAGTTTACGTCTAATGTTACCTCTTTTGTAATGTCGCGAATAGTTAAGTCTCCAACTAGTTTTTCGCCATCAAAAGAAGTCGATTTAAATGTCATTTTAGGATATGCCTCTGCATTAAAGAAATCATCAGATTTCAGATGTCCATCGCGATCTGCATTTTTAGTATTGATTGAGTTTATATCAATCTCAACGTCTATTTGTGCATTTTTGAAGGTTTCATCTGCTGCTCTAACACTTGCATTGAATGATTCAAAGTGACCAGTCACTGTAGAAATCATCATGTGCTTTACTTTAAAAATTACTTCTGAATGTGCTGGGTCTATTGCCCAATCTGTTTGTGTTGCTGTTGTCATGTCGTTTGTTATTTTAATTTGTTTGATATTCTTTTTTATAAGTTCATTGGTACCTCCATAAGTAGCAATCGGGTATTGGCCATAGCACTTATTTCTATTTCATTGGCATCCCAAATACCGTATCCGTCTCGCTTTGCAAGAGCTTGTCCTCCTACATTTGCTTCGCCTTCTAGCATAAATACATACAACCCATTACCTGGCTTTTTGAAGGTATATTTTGTATTGGTTTGCTTAGAAAACTTACCTAAATGAAACCATGC
>JBEAPG010000012.1:0-13231 GCA_041164545.1 Bacteroidota bacterium | reverse complement strand
GCCAAAGTTCAGGAACTTAAAATATACCTAACTGGAACTAACATATTTACACTTACTAAATACAGAGGTTTCGATCCTGACATTGGAACAAATGGCTGGATTTTAGACACAGGAATAGATAAAGGTTTCTATCCAAATAATCGTTCAATTGGAGGCGGAATTAACATCACTTTTTAATAGAATAACATGAAGAATTCATTTAAATATATTTTAACTTTTAGTATAAGCATGTTACTAATCATATCATGCAGTAAGGATAGACTAAACGTGGAACCCGTTAACGAATATCTATCTAATAATTATTATCAAACAGAAGCTCAAATTGGCTCGGCATTAGTAGGTGCATATGACCCTATTGGTTGGTCTATGGCATTTGGCCAATGGATTTCTCCTACAATGTATGGTGAAATTCGTTCTGATAATGCAAACGCCGGTGGCGATGGTACAAACAATGATCAGCCGGGATGGCAAGAGTTTGATGATTTCACTAACACCAATACAAATACCGTAATTCACCCAATGTACAGAAGAAATTACATAGGTATTGCTAGAGTAAATGCGTTGTTAGAATTTAATCAAGTAGAAAATAATGCAACAGTAGAAGTTTATAAAGCCGAAGCACTATTTCTAAGAGCATATTACCACTTTGAACTATTTAGACATTTTGGTCCGGTTCCAGTTGTTACTAAAG
This sequence comes from Bacteroidota bacterium, assembly GCA_041164545.1. Lineage (GTDB taxonomy): Bacteria > Bacteroidota > Bacteroidia > NS11-12g > UBA9320 > UBA9320. Next base: position 12,540 of record JBEAPG010000012.1, on the reverse strand, counting down.
TTCTAGCTCCAAACGAGGTCAATAATGAGCGTAGTACTATGTCAGAGTTAATGCAACAAGTAGTAGACGACTGTGCGGCAGCGGCGGCTGTACTTCCTGTTACGGCCAGTTCTGGACAAGAAGGTAGAGCCACAAAAGGCGCTGCATTAGCCTTAATGGGTAAAGCCTATCTTTATTGGGCAGATTTAAAAAATGACGATGCTGCACTTTTTGCTAAAGCTAGAGATGCTTTCCAAGAAGTGGTGGACTTAGGCGTTTATCAACTCGAGGATGATATGCGCGGTCTTTTTTCGTATAACTCCAGAAATACAAGAGAATCTGTATTTGAAATTCAACATAATCCACTTTGGCCAAGTGATTGGGGATGGTTTGAAGGCATAGATGGAAACGGAATGATACAATTATGCGGAATTAGAGGTTTGTGTGCAAACCACCCTAGATATGAAGCTGGTTGGGGTTTTATGATGGTTACTCCCAGCTTATGGAATCACTATCTATCTGACGATACGTATAGAAGAGATGTTGCTATTGCCTCTGATGATGAAATAGCAAAAGAGATTGCTGATTCTGGAGTTGCTTGCAACACAGCAGTTGACAAGTCTCAGGCTAATCCAATTGATTACACTGGATATTGGCAAGAAAAATTCCCAAATTGGAAAGCCTATTTAGGCACTAACCCAAATGGAGGAAACGAACATCTAACCAAAGCTCAAAATACAATTGCAATTCGATATGCTGATGTACTTCTAATGCTAGCTGAATCTATACACAGAAGTGGAGGCGCTGATGTTGATGCGTTAAAGTACATAGATATGGTTAGAGAAAGAGCAGCAGGGCCTGGCGACAATACAGGTAAATTTAGAACTGGTGCTACGGTTATGTCTCAAGAAGGTTGGAATCTTTTAGATTTAGTATGGTACGAAAGACGAGCTGAGTTAGCTTGCGAAGGTGACCGTTGGTTTGATTTGGTTCGCTCTGGAAGAGCAAAATCAAGTTTATTTACAGGTGACGGAGATAAAGCTTCTAGCTTTACTGACAAACACCTTTGGCTGCCTATTGCATTAGAGGAAACGCAGTTAGCTTCAAAAATGACGACCTACCCAGACCCTTCATTATTCCAATAAATAGGAGTACAATATTTTCAGTTAAAGAGGTGGAACCGTTTTCGGTTTCACCTTTTTTTATGGCGCCTAGTACCACGTTAAGAATGACCTAAAATAAAGGTAGAAGCTACTTCCCTAACATTATTCTCAGTGTACGGTCAAAAAAAGGAAATTAGTCATTAACAAAACCTAAAATACTGCTTTTTTTAGTGTTATATTGTATATGCTAAAATGGTTAATTTCACAAGTGTTCACATTCTCTTTTGTCCCTACTCTATTAATAAGTGGTACCCTGCTCATTCATCAGGGAGTTTTAGCTCAAGTTAGTCTAAGAGATACCACAATCAATTGGCAGCATCACAAGTTTGAGTTGAATGCTGACTATGGTATGAAGAGTCATAGTACTGTTGATACCGATATTGAGCAAGTGTCATTTACCAATGCTAAAGTTATTGAAAATGAATTAATACGTTTGGTCCTACTTCCCGAATATGGTGGACGTGTATTATCATTCGTTTATAAACCTACTAACCACGAATATTTATATCAAAGCGAGTGTGGCTCTGCATACGAAATAGGATCGAATATTTTCTATTATAATTGGCTAATGGTTTATGGTGGGATATTTCCAACATTTCCTGAACCTGAACACGGTAAAACTTGGTTGCTGCCTTGGAATTATTCCGTTATAAAATCTACTTCCGACACGGTAACTGTACGTATGCAATACACCGACAACACAAGCTATGCTCAAGCGCCTGGGAATTATAGATACGGGACAACCGGCATTACGTGCCAAGTAGATGTAAGCGTTTATACGAACTCATCCATTTGGGATTTTGATGTGAAACTGGTAAACAACAAAGGACAGAATGTAAACTATGAATATTGGACTTGTACTACCTTAACTCCAGGTTCCACAACCGGAAATACACGAAGCCCGCTTAATTCTGAAATTGTAATTCCTGCAGAAAAATACTTTGCAGCTTGGAGCCCACGTGCTTGGATTGGAACTCCCAATTCAAGATACAATTTAAGTGATATAAACTATTTGAGCGAATGGGACGATATGGGCATAGCCTATGCTGACAAGTTTGCCGGAGAATACTGGGGGGTGATAAACCACGAAAATGAAGAAGGCGTGTTTAGAGTTTCGAAAAATACAGAGACGAAAGGGCTTAAACTATGGACTTGGGGTAAAAACAACATAGACAACAATATGTATGATTTTAGCAATGGAGGCGCTGATAATTACATTGAATTGTGGGCTGGTGTATCCAACCAATTTTTCTCCAATGCTACACTTGGTGCTAATGCTCAAAAAAATTGGAAGGAATCGTATTGTGCCACCGTTAATATGTCTGCTATTGCTAATATGAACAATTATGGTGCAGTTAATCTTGTTTGGGACAGTGAAAAATCACAAATTTCTTATGACCTTAATACCTTCAACTCACAAGAAAATTATTCGGTTGAAATGACCATTTTTGGCTATGGAGTCGATAAAGATATATCTTATAAAAACATTGATTTTGAGCAATTTGGTCAAAGCGATTCATTTCTTCTAGATGGCCTAAATTTAAAATCTGGAGGATATACTATTACATTCAATCTCATAGATGAAAGTATGAATACCGTACTTTCTGCTACCAAGCAAATATCAATTGATGCTACTGCTGGTTTGCAGAATCTTGCTGGTAAAAATGAAACCGATTTAATGCTTAAAACACTAGGAAACAACACATTTAGAGCGGAATTACCAAGGTCAGATTCTTATGAATATGAAGTGTATTCTCTTGGCGGACAATTAATTAAAACCGACCAATTCAATGATTCATTTGTAGATATACAATTGCCATCCGCAGGTTTATACTTAGTCGCTATAAAGGATGGGGCCAGATTACTTACCAAGAAGATTTTTGTATATCAATAGGTATTTTTAATGAAGATTAGTTATGTGTTTTTCTGGTAGAAAACAGTGACACATTACTCGTACATTTTGGCATTATCATTTTTTAACATTTATAATCCTTTTTTAATTTTATTTGTTTTTATGCTATGGATGTAAAAGAGCTGTTTAACCAAGGAAAATACAAAGAAGTAATTTCTCTTTTAAAGAAAAATACTGATGTGGCCTCACAAGAAATGCTGGCTTTTGCGTATCAAAAAAGTCAGAATTGGGAAGCTGCTATGGAAGTTTGGACCCACTTAATCGCCATTTATCCAGAAAACGCTGCATTTTACAATGAACGTGGAGTTTGCAAGTTTCAATTGCGTTTTAAGCACGCTATTCAAGACTTTGATGAAGCTGTTCGTCTAGATCCTGCAGAGCCGTATTACTACAGTTGTAGAGCATACATAAAAGACAAGACCGGAGATATAGAAGGGGCGATAAAAGACTATGGAATAGCTCATGATTTAGACCCCAGCGATGCCATTACTTTAAATAATCTAGGACTAGCCGAGCAAAAGCTAGGTTATACGCAAAAAGCAAGAGAACGATTCAAGAATAGTGATGATTTATTGGGCATAAAAACCATAGATAGTATGCCAGAAATACAACCCAAATTTGAAGAAGTTCCGGCGATAAAAACATCTATTTGGAAAGAAATTGTGAAGATGATTTCGAGTAAGGAAGGTTTCAAAACCTTTCTTAAAGACGCAGGCTGGCTGAAAAAATAGTTCGCTACGTTTCGCTTCAATATCTTTTTTTCGATTATATTGTTTTCTAACAAATGGATAACAATATTATCATAGCGAGGTCTGCCAAAGGTCGAGGAGCCCAACTAAACACACAAAACAAATTCGAAAAACATAGTGTGGAAGTGTTTTGGGACGACTCTATTTTTGATGAAGAAATTCTAGCCGAAGATAATCTAACTGAATATACTGAGGTATTTCCTAAGACAATTGTAAATAGAGTAGACAGCCCAGATATACCAAGCGATTGGAGTATGAATCCGTACCAAGGTTGCGAGCACGGTTGTGTATATTGCTATGCCCGAATAACCCACGAATATTGGGGATATAGCGCAGGCAAAGAGTTTGAGCAAAAAATAATGGTAAAGAAAAATGCTGCTGAACTTCTCGAAAAACAATTACGAAGCAAAACATGGAAGCCCAGTCCGATAATGTTGAGTGGTAATACCGATTGCTACCAACCTGCAGAGCGAAAATTTGGCCTTACGCGGCAACTCCTTGAAGTATGTCTTAAACTAAAACACCCCGTCGGCATCATTACCAAAAATGCGTTGGTATGCCGCGACATTGATATACTACAAAAGTTAGCTAAACTAAACTTAGTGCACGTGCATATATCCATTACCACATTAGATGAAGAATTAAGAAGAACAATGGAACCACGCACATCATCTGTTAAAGCTAGATTAAAGACCATACAGGAATTAAGTAAAAATGGCGTACCGGTGAGTGTACTAATGGCACCAATAATTCCAGGGATGAACAGTGACGAAATTTTTGATGTAGCCAAAGCAAGTGCAAATGCCGGAGCGCAATGTTTTGCTCACACTATGGTTAGACTAAACGGAGCAATTGCTTTAATTTTTGAAGATTGGATTCAAAAAACATTTCCATTGAAAGCAAATCGGGTTTTGAATTTAATAGCAAAAACACAAGGAGGCAAATTGGGTAATTCAAAGTTTGGTGAACGTATGAAAGGTAAAGGAGTGATGGCTGAATCTATAACGCAACAGGCTAGGTTAGCCAGAAAAAAATTTAACTTAAATAATAAAATGCCCGCTTTTGACAGTTCACGGTTTCAACTTAATAAACCTGCACAGTTGCACTTGTTTTAGAAGTTACATAATAATCGTAATGTGGGTTAACCGACTATTTTAGCTCCTCGCAATACATTAAACTTATAATTTTTAGCTCGTTTATGCCCATTTGGGGCCATACATAGGTTAAACTTTTATCTAACTTTGCCTAAATGGAAACAATAAAACATTGCCTACACTGTGGTAAGGAGCTGTTGGGCCGAGCTGATAAAAAATTTTGCCATCAGCAATGTAGAAATGATTATAATAACGTTCAAAATGGCAAATCAAACTTCTACATTAGAAAGGTAAATACTATTCTAAAGCGCAATCGGAATATATTGGAAAGCTTAGCACACAAAGACAAGTCCATTAAGGTATTAGAAAGAGATTTGGCGAAAGAAGGCTTCAGCTTTGAGTATTTTACCAACACGTACACTACCAAAGCCGAAAAAACATATTATTTCTGCTACGAATATGGTTACTTGAAACTAGATGATGGTTACTTTGCACTAGTTTATAATAAACACCACACAGGAGAATGAAAGACTTTTTGGATTATGAGATATGGAGTTTTGGCAAGGAAGCTAGCCTAAAAGTAAGCAGCATATTTTACATAGCCGTATCGTTCGTAATCGTCTATTTTACCTACAGATGGGTAAAGCGACTGGCCAAAATTTCTATACATAGCGGCAGAATTGATACAGGTAGAGCCTATGCTATCACCCAATTATCGAAGTATATTCTAGCTGTTACTTTTATTGTGCTAAGTCTGATAGCATTACACGTCGATTTTAGAATTTTCTACGTTTTAGGACCACTTTTAATCGGTTTTGGACTAGGTATACAACAGGTTTTTAATGACTTGGTGAGCGGCATTATCCTTCTTATAGAACCTACTATTCGCGTAAATGACATTGTAGAAGTAGACGGCATAGTGGCTCAAGTAAAAGAAATTGGCTTACGTACTAGCAAGGTAGAAAGCCGCGAGGGCATAACCATGATTATCCCAAACCATAAGCTAGTGAGCGAAAAACTAATTAATTGGAGTACAAATGATGCCGTTACCCGTTTTTCTGTGCCCGTAGGTGTGGCCTATGGCAGCGACGTAGAATTAGTAAAAAAACTACTTATTGAAGTGGCTTGGAAACATAACAAAGTGATTACCAACCCTAGTCCTTTTGTTATTTTCAGGGATTTTGCGGATAGTAGCTTAAATATGGAATTGATTTTTTGGTCGAACCATATATTCCCTATTGAGCAGGTAAAAAGCGATTTGCGTTTTATGATAGACGAAGCGTTTAGAAAAAACAACGTCACTATTCCTTTCCCTCAGCGTGATTTGCACATTAAAAGCGGAAAATTTTACTAAGATTAGAGAGATCTTAGGAAAAGAATTATTGCATTTATCTCACCTTTGGTTAACCCCAAACTATCGCTAGAAAGGGTTTGATTTGGCACATCCAAATTATGTCCTGCTCCTCCTCCCTTGTTGTAAAACTCCATTAGCTCCTCATAGTTACTAAAAACTCCATTATGCATATATGGGGCTGTTTTTTCAGTATTTCTTGCGGTAGTTGTTTTGAATGAATACTTGTAGAAATCTACTTTGTCTTTTGGCAACTTTTCATCGTACCTCCCCATGTCTTCATCTATTTCGTCATATGTTGTTTTACTAGGAACCCCTAATACCTCGGTTTCGCTATCGTCAAAATACGGAGGAACCAAACCGCTGAATGTAGGCGGAAAGTGGCAAGTAGCACAGGCTGCTTTGCCCATAAATAGGTTATAACCCTGTTTTGCTTTTTTACTAAAAGTTACATCCTCGCTTCTCATATACTTATCAAAACTTGTGTTAAAATTAGTTAATGATGTGATATAAGCTGAAAGTGCTGTTTTAAACGTGTAGGTGTTTATTGGTTTTTCCTTATGTCCTGAGAAGGCTTCAGAAAATAATCCTCTAAACTCCGTTGTATCTAACGTTTTAAATATATTGATTAACGAGGTGTTAAATTCGCCCTCGTTAAAAATTACGTGCTCTATTTGCTGAGAAAGGTGTTCTGCTCTTAGATCATAAAAAAAGCCTTTGGTATATACCGCATTTATTAAACCTGGAGCATTTCGCTCTAGACTGCTACCGTCGTTTGCTACACTTTTCGTCTTTCCATCGCTAAATCCTAATGCTGGATTATGACAAGATGCACAACTCATTGTGCCTGTTGAAGATAGCCTAGTATCATAAAAGAGTTTTTCACCAAGTGCAATTGTTTGAGAATTTACATCATCGATAGTAAAGTCTAAAAAGCCCCCAAGATTAAAGAAATTTTGACTATACAAATGGGTCTCATCTGCATTCACCTCCATTGGTTTAGGGTTTATTTCGTTCCAAGTTTTTATATTATTTACCTTGCCCGATTTAATACAACTGGCATATAAGGGTTGCCAATACTCTTTATAGTAAACCGCCCTATCAAATTCGTTAAACTTATTGTTTTGTTTAAGGTATGACTCATTTTTCTCAAGCAGAGCGTGCCAATCTTTCGCAAATTTAAAGTCCAACATTTCTGAAAATAATACTAAACCACTTATTACTGACTTACTATCGGTAATGGCAGCCAAGGTGCCTGGAGTATCAAAACCAGTTATACCCATAGTATAAACCCTTAAAAGCTGGTGTTGTATTGCGTGCATAATCAATTCATTTGTGAAATTCACATTTTCTATCATTAGTTTGGCATCCTCGATACTTCTTGCAAAGTGTTCTAATTGATACCTCAATTCGATCCTTTCACATTGCTCAAAATCACCAATAAATTCATCAATTACCTGCAAGCCTTTGGGTGTAATTATAACAATACCAGGAACATTTTTCTCTAACTTTGGCAAAGGTGCACCATTAAAATTTTGAAGGTAAAATTGTTGATCAATTTCAGCAAGTAGAAACTCTACCTGCTTAAATTGGTGTCTAACCAACCTATAATTAGCCATTGTTTTTTGCTCACTTTCTAAATCATTTAGCATAAACACTACCTGTTTGTGCAAGCTATCAAGCTTCTGTTCAAGAGCTTGCTTTACTTTTATGTTTGGCTGCAAAGGCTTGTACATCGAAGATAGAACAGCCATCAAACAAAGTGATATAGTTATTATTTTTGCTTTCATTTATTAAAAACACAATTTTTAAATTAAAATAAGAGCCCCAAATTTCTTTGGAGCTCTCTTCAAACACATTACTAAATTTGGATATGAAGTTAGTTTTGGAGCATTACTTTCTTGGTTGCTCCTTCGGCATTTCTTAGGTAATAAACACCTGATGGATAGCTGCTAAGATTAAGTTCGCTCGCTTGGTTAAATGTTTCAACTAGTTGGCCTTCTGAACTATACAAGGCTACGTCCATTGTTTCATTTAAGAATATTTTACCATTGGTTGGGTTTGGATATATCTTGAATGAATCATTAAGTTTTCTTATTTCGTTAATACTTACTAACTTTTCTAAATCCCATCCAGTTAAGGCATATGTTAACGAATAATTGTAAGGGAATGGATTGCTTGTACTAGGATGTTGAGAGTTTACAAGCAAGGTTTTTCCATCTGGTGTTGCACACGCACCTGTAATTTCAGAACCAAATGGGCCAACACTTATTCTTACTAAATCATCAGTAGTTGGATTTTGAACATCCAAATCTAACATATATAACTCGCAAACAGCATTACTAATACCAGCTGGAACTCTACCGTTTGATGTTCCATTTAAGTCTTCGCAAATTATTAGGTAGTTTTTGCCGTTAATTGTCATTGTAGCCAAACCATCAGGATTTGACAAATGATTTGCTGGATAATTTGATATAGTTGGTGAGCTATTTGAGGCAGGTCCTCCTTCAATATGAACGGTAACTTCTTCTGTTGCTAAATCATACTTTAAGACTCTTCCATAATAGTCAACATATGTAGGACTGTTTGGAGTTGTCCCTTGCTCGGCAGCTCTAGCAATCGTATGATTTGCGTGTTGTGCTCCTAATGCATTCTCATCTGCCCAACTATTTCCCGGTTTATCTCTACCAGTCTCAGTAAGGTATACGGCATTTGTTTGTTCATCATAAGTTACCCATTCCAATCTATTAAACATTGTAGCACCAAACTTTGTAGCCTCCACATTGTAATTTAGCATTTTATCAAGATCGGTGTTATTCATTTCTATCCATTTCTTACCGTCAAACCCTGTTACAGCGTAGGCACTTACTGACCCGTTGTACTCATCTTCTATAAACTCGTTTGTAGATAATAGATAAGCAACGCCGTTGTCTGATTTGTCTTTATCAATAAATACTAAACCTTCTGGAGATCGGTCATTTCCATTTTTATTATAATACTGAACAAAAGTTGAATTAGCTGGATCAGTTATATCATAAACCATAACTCCTGCAGAACGCTCTTGCCCTATAAAAGCAAATACTTTGTCGCCAATTTTCGCAGTCGTTATAGACTCAGGTTCGCTTCCTTTATCATCATCTCTATCAGCAGGATAATTCTCTGGATATTGCTCAGCTAAGATCTTAGTAAACTCATTTTTACTATCGAAAATCATGTTGCCATCGGTATCCCAAATACTAAACGAACGTCCACCGTAGCCATATAATTTATCAAAATCACCGTCACCATCAGTATCTCCAATGCTACTGGTAATTTTCATTCTTCCTAAATTTTGATCTTTTCTTAGATCTGCCCAATTAGGGAATGCAGTAGGATCTAGTGTGACATCTTTTACTCTTTCTTCTTCAGAATAGCCGTCATAGTCTCTAGAATCTCCCTCGTTTGCTGTAAGAAGATATTCCTTTCCGTTTATGTCAACCAAAGTAATTGCATCTGGCATAAAAAAGCTGTATACATTGTCATAATTCTTTAGATTTCCGATTGAGTCATCTCTATCAGAAGCATCAAGTGCATAGTTTGGATTACTTAAATCTTTAGTTCCTAGGTCTAATAACTTAGTTACCATTGCAGAAGCTAAATCAACTACCGCAATGGCATTGTTTTCTTGACAAGTAACATAAGCTGTTTTAGAATCTCCACTTACTGCAACATATTCTGGCTCTAAATCTTGCTGAGGTGTAGAAAATGTAACAAGTGAATGTTCACCTAAATTTGTCCAATCTTCATTTGCTTTAACCAACCACTCACTATTGTCAACATTTGTTCCTGCTGCATTTGTCCAGTTACTATTTCCTGAAAAACTGCCTTTTCTTACCAAAGTATGGTCTTTTGTTGCATCAGCAACACCTGCTACCGCCCAGCCATCTCCAGGGTCGCCATTCCAATCTCCAACCCAATCAAGAACGGTAAAGCCTGTAACTTCGCCAGCATCTTTATTTCCGTTAGTATTTGCATCGTTCCACGTTCCTCCTTTTACTAAGGCGAAACCATCATCTCCATTACTTAGAAAAGGCAATGTCATATCTGCCTTGGCAAGTATAGTAGCGTCTGCACTTGGGTGTGCTATAATATATGTTTCACCTTCATTAATTTCTGCATTGGCAGGAAACGAATTCCAAAACTCATATTCGCCTGCAGTTGTAGGGGCATTCGACACGTTAGGGAAAGCATAATTGCTTAGATCTATTTTAGCACCTGTTCCGTTATAAATTTCTAAATATTTGTTGTTGCTAGAACCTTCTGCATATTCACTAAAAAATAGGTCACTTGCAGTTCCTTTGCTTCTTCCAAAAATTCTAACTCCAGCAGGAATAGTTACACCATCAAAAGTTGCATTGGCTACTGTTGCATTTGCAACCCCATTAGAAATATCAATTACAGATATAGAACCAATTGGGTCTATGGTATAATCGTCATTAGGTTCACCCTCGTTAGCAGAAATTACATATTTTCCATCAGGCGAAAAAGTAACCATATCTGGTAAAGCTCCTACGATTACTGTTTTTACTAAATTGTAATCTTTATCATAAAAAAGAATAATTCCATTATCCGTTTTTGTGCTATTTGGCATTGCAATAGCAACTAAGCCATTGTACACAGCTACTGAATTTGGAGCCGCGTTGTAGCTATTTAAGTTTATAAAACCAATACTATCAATTATCCCATTCTTAAAAGAATATACAGACACGCCAAAATTGCTACTGCTTGTTGAATAAATTCTATGATTAACTTCGTCGTATGCTGAAATTTCAGCAAACGCATTGAGTTGTGAAGAGTAGTGATTTAAACGTAAAGCATCATCTTTATGACGATACACATATGTTTTACCTTTGGTGAAGTCTCCTGGTACGTCGGCAATAAACTTGCTAAAATACCCTGGAGTTTCGTCTACACCTAAATACACTGTTTTATTGTCCTTCATAACAACACCACCTTCAAAGGCTTGTCTACCCCAATTGTATTGCTTACGGATTGCAACTGCCTGACGAGGATCTATCTCCGTCATATAATTATAGTTTTGGTATTTTTCCATTTTTTGGCCATTAAAACCAGGAAAACCTGCTGGTGCAGCTTGCCCGTTTACAGTACCTTGTCCAATAATGAAATCGCTTTTATCTCTATCTGCAATATCGTCATTGCTGTATCTCATCCACTCCTCCGCGGTCCAAATTCTTCCATCTGCTAAAGACACAATACCTCCACAGTTCATACCCGTCTCACCTGTATTATTTACAAAGTCAACGTTAAAAAATGTTCCGCTTCTGCCATCTTTTAGAGTTTGAGGCACTAGCATAAGCGTATCGTTTATTGGATCTCTTTTAACTCTAAATACGGTCATTCCACCGCCATCGCCTAAATTGTCATCAGCTACTACCATTTCGTGGTTTACACTAATCCAACCTAAGCTTTCTCCCGTAGTATCTGGGGTAAAACCAATAAAATCGTTCCAGCTTTTTGAAATTGCTTTTCCTGCAGGATTTCCATAAGTCGCAGTTGCTTCAACTTCATCATACCCTCCTCTAAATATAATTTGGTATTTTAAAGGACTTCCAGGTACCATAACTGTGTCCGTCAGAAAGTTCACATCGATACTGGGATCGAATTTAACTTGGGCATATAGGGTGTTCAGCAGCACCACCATAACCAAAGTGAGTAATGTTTTTAATTTCATTTTTTGTCTATTTTGTTTATTTTTAGTCTTGCAAATGAATCAGTGCTAGGTTATTTTATTGTATATCGTAGTTTATCAAAAACTATCTTTAATATTACCATTAAACCAATCATTTATTAGATGAATGTTGTTAAATTTTAAATGACAATTAACCGTTTAATATTTGATCTATATTCGCAATTATGCGTAAATCATTCCCGTTGTTTTTTATACTTACATTAATTCTAAGCTTTTGCAACGAAAAAGAATGTTGCGAATTTCCTCCAACTCAAGCGGTTGAATCTTATTTTCCGCCAAATAGCGGCCAATGGGTCACTGCAACTGCTGATTCGCTAGGCTGGAATACGCAAAACCTCGCTGAGCTTTATACCTTGTTGGAGCAAAATGGCACTCGAGCTTTTTTGGTGCTTAAAAACGGTAAAATTGTTTTAGAAGAATATTGGGGCAAAGACGCTATGAACGTAAAAAACTTTGACAGCACTACCAATTGGTATTGGGCTTCTGCTGGCAAAACACTTACAGGTTTTATGGTTGGCAAAGCCCAAGAAGAAGGATATTTAT
>JBEAPG010000011.1:0-13522 GCA_041164545.1 Bacteroidota bacterium | reverse complement strand
AAGCCGTGGCGGATGCTACCGTAGCAGGAGCCTTCTCGCTAATTGGCGGAGGAGATAGTAGTGCAGCGGTTAAGAAATTTGGTTTTACTGAGCAGGTGAGCTATGTTTCTACTGGCGGCGGCGCTTTGCTAGAATACTTCGAAGGCAAAGAATTGCCAGGTATTGCGGCTATAGAAGGGTAAGAATATTTCTTAAAAATAAATTTTGAAAAGGAGCACTCGTTGCTCCTTTTTTAGTATTTACTCCGCGGGTAAATCCTAAATTTTGCGTCTTATTCAATACCTGGAATGTTAACCAATTAATTTACGTGTTTCCGCTGCTTGCCAAAGCCATATTAACGCAGCCCCCACTCCACTTTTTATGAATACTCCAGGTAGTAGTTCAATAAGTGTTTCAATGCCATTTTGAGTGGAGTTTGTATAAACAGCTATCCAACACGCCCCTAATACAATAATTATTGCGTGAAGAAATAAAAAATAAATTAGTGGTGGCCAAGAGCTGTTGTCCCTTGTAGTTGGAAGCAATGCTGCTACCAAAAACCCTATAAAAAAACCCAATGGCCAGGAAATAAAATAATCCCAACCTGCTCCACTATTAAAAACTGAGATACCCATAATTCCAAGGGTCAGGTATATAAAAATAAGAGCCAACCTCCATCGTTTGGATAAAAAATAATAGGCAATTCCTAAAACCAAAGTTTGTAAAGTAAACGAAACTTTCCCACCTAAATTTAAATCGATTTTTGCTCCTAAAATCAATAAAAACAAAAAAGCAACTGTGATTAGCAGTTGCCTTAAACCAAATATTTTGTTGTTATTACTTGTATTGGTCAGCATAGCCAAATACTTTTTTCAGCAAATCGGTAGCTCTTGCGGCAGGATTTGCCCTTATTTTATCTTCTTCTTGATTTATTTGATTGAATAAAGCGGTCATCGCTCTATCTGTAACGTAATCATTTAAGTCCGTCTGCACATTTTTACCCATAACCATATTGTATGCTGTAGAAACCTTAGTCCACGGCTCATTGATATTTACACCATCCAAAGATTTTTTTATTACCGGAGTAAATTTCTCTTTTAATTGAGCAGAAGTAACTCTTTTTAGATAATCTGTAGCAGCTCCATCACCGCCTTTTACTATGTTTATTGCGTCTGTAATGGTCATTGATTTAATGGCATTAACAAATATAGGTTTTGCTTCTACCATAGCGTTTTCAGCTCCTCTATTCATTGCAGTAACAACCTTGTCAATATAAGGCCCTGCTAAAGCATTGCTAATAGGATTTCCTTGTATTTTTTCTACCGCGTCTTGCACTTCTTGAGGCATTAGTATCTTATATGCCGCGTTTTTTAGAAATCCGTCTGTTTTTCCAAGAAAAGATGTTCCATTATTAACACCAAATTCTAAAGCTTCTTTTAATCCATTGGCTGCTTCACTCTCCGTAATTCCGGATAGTGTATTTGCCGTTTCTAATACTTTTAATAACTCGCTACAAGAAGCAAGGGTAACGGCTAAGAATAATGCTAGGATTGATTTTTTCATTGTTTATAATAATTAGTTATGTGTTTTCATAATAAAGTCAAAAATAGTACCGCTTTTGTTACGGTTAAAGAAAACTTTTGTATATCACGTCCATTACCTCCGTTCTTACATTTTCTTTTATCAATAATCGATTGTCTGCGGTTGGATAAACTCTGTTAGACAATAACACACAAATGAGGTCGTACTCTGGATCTACCCATACCATAGTTCCTGTAAATCCTGTATGCCCAAAGCAAAGTGTAGAAGCGTAATCTGAAGCAGGGTTTGCCCAACCTGGTTTAAATTCTGGTTTATCCCAACCTAAGCCCCTTCTTGAGTCACTAGCTTGTTTAGTTGTAAAATTTTGAATCGTTTCTTTTTTCAAATATCTTACGTTGTTGTACAATCCATCGTTTAGCAACATCTGCATTAGTGCCGCTAGAGATTCAGCGTTGCCAAATAAGCCTGCGTGCCCTGAAACACCACCTAGCATAGCTGCTGCCGGGTCGTGCACCATGCCTCTTACTAGACCTTGTCTCATATCCGGGCTCAGAGAGGTTGGTACAATTTCAGCCGTATCAAATCTTTGCAGTGGCAAGAACGTCAATCTGTTTAATCCCATTGGCTTATAGAATGTATTAGAAACATATTTCTGAAACGGAACACTGGTCACATTTTCAATCAATTCTTTCATCAGAATCATACCCAAATCACTGTACTTGTATTTGCCAATGGTACCAAGTTCTGAATCATAAATGCGTTGTAGAATATAATCTTTGTAGCTTGTTAGCATATACAAATCATTACCAACATTTATAGTGTGAAGCGAATCTGGAGCATTAGAAAACACTGAGTCATAGATTGCCCTATCATTCAACGTTTCATAGTAAAAAGGAATCCAATCTTTTAATCCTGCTTTGTGTTCTAACACCATTCTTATCGTCATGTATGACTTGTTGGTTCCTGATAGATCAGGCAAGTATTTTGACATTTTATCGTCTAAAGAAATCTTTCCTTGTTCTTCGAGCTTCATAATACTAACTGTGGTTGCAGCTACTTTTGTAATTGACGCTAAGTCATACAAGTCGGTGTTTTCAACCTCTTTAGCATTACCAAACATATGCTTGCCAAAGCTTTTGTTGTACACTATTCTACCATCTTTGGCCACCAAAACTTGTGCTCCTGGCGTAGCTCCTAGGTTTATAGCACGCTCCATTATTTTGTCAATTTGATCTAGTTTTTTGCTAGACATTCCTACCTCTTCGGGTATTCCTGCATTTAGTTCGCTAATAGGCTGAGTTTTAATACCCATTTCTGCTTTATACTCGTCGCCTATAGAAACTGCTAAACTGCCATTTACTCCGATAATTCCAACCACGGCTTGTGCTGCTTTTAACTGGTTGGCTGGCAAATCTTCATATGCAAGAAGTACAGATTTTTGATTTGGAAAACTTTTTAGATTATACGGATTGCCAAAATTAACAAATAGCGTTTTAGCATTTTTGTTGGCATTTCGTATAAACTGAGCTGTTTGAGAAGTAACGCCGTAATATGGAGGGTATTTACTCGTATTATGAAGACTGATTATTGTTAAATCGTAGTTTTTTAATTGCTTTTCTAGCGCTAAGAATTGAGCTAGGCTTGCATTTTTATCAATGCTAATCGTCTTAGTTGCTCCAAATTTTTCCAGTTCTTTTTGAAAATCAGTCTTTAAACCGTTTCCAATAGATATAACCGCAATGTTTTTTGTGCTAAAGTTATGAATCGGTAAAATCTTATTATCATCTTTAGCTAAGCAAAGCTCCTGGGCTACTAGCTTATAATTAATGTATTGAGCTGAAGCATTGTTTAAATCCTCTTCCACATTATTTTCGTCAATAGGAGTAAAAGTATCAAGACCTAGTGAGTGTTTATATGCTAGTACTTTGAGGACTTTTCCCCATACATACTCTTCGCTAAGGCTGCCATTTTCCATAGCTTGTTTTATCAAACGGGTTGCCTTAGGAATATCACCTGGTGCGAGTAATATATCGTTTCCAGCCATCAAAGCTTTAAGTTCTAATTCTCCATCCGGATGATATTTGGCAACTCCTTGCATATTTAATGCATCGGTAAAAGAGAGGCCAGTAAAGCCCATTTCTCTTCGCAAAATTCCGTTAATAGCTTTGTCCGATATACTAACAGCTATGTTGGGTCTATTGTCAATTGCTGGTATAAAGAGGTGAGCAGTCATTACCGATTGCACTCCTTGGTTTATTAAAAACTGAAACGGCTGAAATTCCACCGCTCTAAGTCTTTCCATAGAGTGATTAATGACTGGCAGGTCTTTATGCGAATCTACATCTGTATCGCCGTGACCTGGAAAATGTTTAGCACACGCTATTACTCCAGCATCCTGCATTCCTTTAGCATAAGCCCAACCTTTATTACAAACGTTTGCCGGATTTTCACCAAAACTGCGGTAGTTAATAACTGGGTTGTTTGGATTATTGTTTACATCCACAACAGGGGCAAAATTTACGTGAATACCCAATCGCCTACATTGACGGCCGATTTCTTTGCCCATATCATATATTACTTCATCGTTCTGAATACCTCCAAGGCCGAGCTGGTACGGGTAAGAAATTGTATTAGACAAACGCATTGCCAAACCCCATTCGCCATCTATAGCAACCAACATTTTGGTTTTTGACATCTCTTGAAACCTATTGGTAAGTTTCACTTGTTGAACCGGGTCTCCTTTGAAAAAGATAACACCTCCCACCTGATGGTCTTTTATGGTTTGTTCTACAGTAGCTATGTGCTTTGCTCCATAGGTTGGCCTCACTTCTATCATAAATAGCTGAGCAATTCTTTCGTCAACCGAAAGTGAATCAAAGGTAGTTTCTGCCCAAGTTTTTCCATCAAGCTTGGCTACCTTGTGCGTTGGGGCGAACAAAGATGACGTTGTAACTAACAACAATGCTATTGTGATGTGTTTGAACATTTGTACCATAACTATTTCAAGATGTATTCCTTCTTTGCAAAGTAGAGCTTAATCCCTTGTAAATCAGGGATTGTTTGTGGTTTACTTATAAACGCAAGTGTGCATAAAATAGTACAATAAAAAAGGGGTGATGACTTAATAATAGCCATCACCCCTTTAAAGTTCTTTGTGTTAACTTGAAATTATGCCATTTGATGTCGGCCTAGTTTTTTTAAGAAAACAACGTGTGATACCAAAGCTTCTCTAAAAGTTGCGAACTCTTGATATGCTACTTGATGCTTTTCGGCTGTTGCTTTTATTATCTTATACAATTTTGGATAATGAGCGTGTGATATATTTGGAAATAAATGGTGCTCAATTTGGAAATTAAGTCCACCACAGTACCACGTTAAAAACTTATTGTGCGTAGCAAAATTAAATGTGTTTTTGATTTGATGTACAGCCCATTCATCTTTGGTTTCACCATTAAACTTGTCGTGGTTCGATAAATCAAATTTATCTACAACGTGAGCCATTTGAAAAATAACCGAAAGTATGAAGCCTGCTGTAAATTCAACAGTTAAAAATCCAATTAAAACTTGCCACCAAGCTACATCTAAAAATACGAGAGGTAATACAATCATATACGTAACGAATACGATTTTGAAAAAGATGATTTCTAAAATTTCGTTTCTTTTTTGTTTTCCTTGAGACTTGTTTAATCCTCTTTCACGGTATTTTTTGTATGCCTTTACATCTGCAAAAAACCAACCTAGGGTTAAGAAACCATAGAAAAATGCCCAATAAAAATGCTGCAATTTGTGAATTGGTTTTAGTGGAGCGTCTGGTGTAAATCTAAATAATCCTTTTCCATTTACATCCTCATCATGCTCATAAATATTGGTGTATGTATGATGAAGTTTGTTGTGCTGATTAATCCAATTATTAGAACTAGCTCCTAAAATGTCTGCAGTTTTCCCTAAGAATTTGTTTACATATTTGTTTTTAGAAAATGAGCCGTGATTTGCATCGTGCATAACGCCCATGCCGATTCCTGCCATAGCTAATCCAATTACAAGCGCTAAAAGCCACATTGCCCAAATAGGCAAGCCAAGTGTCATAATAGCAACATAAGCACCGAAATAGGTAGATAATAAAATTACGGATTTGGTAACAACTGTGTTGTTCGCAAATTTTGAAATGTTGTTCTCTTTGAAGTAATTCTCAACATTTGTTCTTAGCTCGTAGTAAAAGCTACTACCTGATGAAGACTTAAATTTTGGTAATGTTATATTTTTCAAGATGGTGCAAAGGTAATCATTTTGCAAAATCTCCAACTTTTGGACGGATAGAAGCCTTCCAATCGAAACCAGGCAACCTGCTTTTGGATGTTGGAAACCGCTCTAGTGGATAGAATGTAGCCTTAGGATGGTCTAAAAATGTGATAGTTTGAACCTGATTGGTAGAATCTATATAAATTACCATTTTGCCACAGACAACATCATTTACACCACTGTATTGTGTACTATCTTCTAATGCATAATATACACTTTGGCCACTTCCATCTACTTCTACTTTGTCTATCTTGCCTTCAATAAAGTACGCATCTAAAGTCTTTCCACTAATTTGGTTAAAAAAACCATTAGGATCTTTATCTACAATAAAGCCATTATTAAATGCCTTTATTTTTTCAATTCCATCAGTATTTCTAAAAACAAGAAGAGTATCTCCAGTAATTTGACTGCTGTCTGTCCATAATACGGGGTCATAGTAAAAACCAATAATACTGTCGGAAAAATTATATACCAACGAGTCTGCAACTGCTTGTAAATCAGATTTAAAAAGCCTTACAGACCAGAATGCCAAAAGTCGTCTATCTTGCGTAGAATCTGCTAAATCTATGAGAGTGTCTGCTTTTAAAAAAAGGGAGTCTCCATCCATCATTTTTATGGCTTGAGGATTTCCTGTTATTAATGTAGTTTTCTCAAACCGTTTATAATTGCCGTACTGACCTGTAATTGTTATTTCTTCTATTGTGTCGGTTAATACCAAGTTACCAAAAGCTTCGCCAAGCCCAGTATTTCTGTAGTACATCATACTATCTGCCAATAGCTTGTTCTGCTTTCCCTCTATGTATGCTCCCTTACTAAACTGACTTATTTCTTTGTCGGTATTGTACCAGCCATAATTGCAAAAAATGGTGTTTTCTTCACTGTTTATGTAAGTCGGACCAAAAAAGGATGCAATTTTTGACACTGTATTGTACTTCAGTGTATCCGAAGTCATAGTATACTCTGGGTTAGTAAGTTTTACGCTGTCTTTAAAGAAAAACTCCTTGGTTCTTGAGTAATAAGTACCTTTTTCGCTATACAACTTGTCCTCCCCATTGATTATATTGCCTCCAACCGTGTAGTAACCTATTTTATCTACTAAGTCATAATTTATCTCTTGTGTAGTGAGCTTCATTTTACCATCGGTCAAACGCACATTTCTACTTACCTTAGCAAATCGAATGTCTCCATCATATTCTAAATAATCACCCCAAAGATTTAAGGTGTCTTTTTGCCGTATGTAAATATTACTAAACGCTTCTATTTTATTTATATCTTCATAAAAACGAGCACTATCGCAATCCATAAAAACATTGCCCTGCTTGAATCTAACATTTCCGCGGCACATCTGATATCTACCTACCTCTTGATCATATACTAATTCGTCAGAGCTTATGATTTCGATTTTTGTTTTACCTGCTGTACTTGCTGTATTTTGGCAAATGCCCGCATATGCGAATAGTAAGAATGCGTATGTTATAAGATGCTTCAAAATATTTGGTGGGCAAAATTAGCCGTAAAGCCTATGTTTGCTATGCTTTAATGCAAATAAGGTGCTGCAACGTATAAATACCTTTATTCAAGAACACAAACTGTTTGATAATTCCGACAAAATTGGTTTGGCAATTAGTGGTGGTAAAGATTCCACGGCACTAGCTTATGTTTTAAATCAGTTGAATTATCCTTTTGTTATGATTCACTGTAACTTCAAGCTAAGAGGAATGGAAAGTGAGCAAGATGAAGTCTTTGTGAGAAATTTAGGGAAGGAACTACAAAATTGCATTGGCGTTTTTTGTACATCTTTTAATACCGAAATGTATGCTAAAAACAAGGGTATAAACATACAATTGGCAGCACGTGAGCTTAGATATAACTATTTTGATGAGTTGTATAAAGAAGGTGCGTTTACTGTATTGCTTACCGCACATCACCAAGATGATGCGTCAGAAACATTTCTGATAAACCTTATACGAGGTTCGGGTATAAACGGACTTAAAGGTATTCCGATAAAGCGCGGATATATACGAAGGCCAATGCTCGAAGTTCCTTCTAAAGAAATCGTTTCATACTTAGCAAATTTAAAAGCCAATTATAGAGAAGATAGTTCGAATAAAAGTACTAAATATCATCGAAATAAGATTCGTAATGTGGTTCTCCCTGAATTGGAAAAAGTCGTTCCAAACATCAATAAATCTATTGCCAAGTCAGTTGAAATATTACGAAGTGAAAACGAACTGCTAAACCACTTCTTAAATCAAATTGCCGATAAAATTATGAGCGTTGACGAATCTTATAGATTCATAAACATCTCAAAATCAGGGCTTTTTAGTTATCCACAGCCGAGTGTTGTTTTGTATCATTTATTAGACTCATATGGTTTTAACTTTGACCAATGTATACAAGTTTGTAATGCTAATGGCGAGAGTGGGCGATTGTTTTATTCTGACAACTATGTTCTACTTGTCGATAGAGAATATTTCATTTTAAAAGAAGAAAGCACATTTCGCTCTGAGGGAGAAATTGAAATTCTGGGCGAAGGAACATTTACAATGAATAATGCAACGCTTGTTTTAGAAAAAACATCAAAGATTCAATTCACAAACAATACCTGCTCTGAAATAGCTGCCATCCCAAAAGACATGTTTCCACTTTCCTTGAGATATTGGAGGCAAGGCGATTATATAGTTCCTTTGGGTATGAACGGTAAGAAGTTGTTGAGCGACTTTTTCATAGATCAAAAAATGTCGGTTTTTGAAAAAGAAAGCACACCACTGCTATGTTCAAAAAATAATGTGTTATGGATATGTGGAAAACGGCTGTCAAATGATGTAAAAGCTACGTCAGATGCGGATTTGTATGCTCTAAATATTATATTTGGGGCTTAAAGTGTTCTTGACTTAGATTACACTTTCTGCATTATTTGTCAAATTGCACATAAGTGATTGATTGAGCGTCATTAATGTGTTTTGTTCGTCTATTAGTGCTAAAAAAAGTGGTGCTCTATGTTAAAGATTCATTTGTTAAATAATTAAGAATATGCAACGATTGTTAACTTCAAAGAGTCTAATCATAAAACGTACATTGAATATGAGATTGCTCAGATGTATATCGCTTCCGCTGATTGCACTACTGTTTTCATTCCATAGTAATGCAGACCATATTATTGGTTCCGATATAACTTACCAAGCAGGTGATACTGCAGGAATTTACAATATCATCTTTAACTTTTACAGAGATTGTAATGGTTGCTATGTCCTAGGACAATCGCCAAAATGCGGTACCTCAGAAAACTGTGCAAGCAGCCAAACTGCACCAACTTCGCTTACTGTAAAATGCCTTACTTCTTCTGGCAGCAGCAGTGCTGGAACGGTTACTATGACGCGTCAAAGCATTGTGGATATCACACCTACATGTTTCACAGAAAAAAGCAGGTGTGCACAGCCTTGCAACGGAACCTTTCCATATGGAATCGAAAAGCATACATTTACTGGCACTGTCGATTTGCGTAACTATATAAGCAGTGGCTGTTGTAAGTTCGAAATATCTGTTTTGCTGTATGTGCGAAACGTAGGTATAACCACTGGACAAAGTCAACAATCTTTTTACACTTCGTGCGAAATAGACGCGTGTAAAGCTCCTGGAAATTCATCTCCAACTTTGTCTAATGACCCTGTAGCAATTTTATGTTGTAATCAACCCTATTCATTTAACAATGGAGCAGTAGATACAACAGATTTTGATTCAATTTCATACTCTTTTGCTCCTGCCTACCGCGGACAAAATCAAGTATGTAGTTATAACGGAACTCGATCTTACCTAGATCCTATAGCTACTTATTATCCTGGCTCCTTAAGCTGGCCTTATGCCAACCCTAATTCTTCTCCTCCTATAGGTACTTATTTAGACCCTCAAACCGGAGATATAATCTTTACCCCTGTAAATTGTACAGAAGTGGCTGTTGTTGTCGTGCAAATGACGGAGTGGCGGAAAGATAGTACTGGTACATATCAAAAGATTGGAGTCACGAGGCGAGACATGCAGTTTATAGTGATGACTTGCCCAGATAATAACCCGCCCATTATCAATGGGCCGTATGTTTATAATGTATGCGCAGGTAGTCAGATCTGTTTTAATGTTACCACTAACGATGTGGTATATACTCCTCCTCCACCGGCTACCGCACCTCCTGCAGATACGGTTCGGGTAACTTGGAATGGCGGTATTCCTGGCGCATCCTTTTCGGTAATCAATCCGACTGCGCGATTGCAAACAGGGCAATTTTGTTGGACTCCTGGTTTAAATCAAGCTAGCGATTTACCTTACGCATTTACCGTAACAGCTAGAGATAATTCTTGTCCGCTAAATGCTGTAACCGTACGTTCGTTTAGAGTAACTGTAAAACATAGAGCGCAAGCAGATAGATACAGAGACACTTTGCCTTGTGGCGTTTACGCTGTGGAAAGCAAGCCTATTGATGGTTTTAGAGGCACACCTTCGTATAGGTGGCAAATTCTTGATAGTAATCTTAACATTATATTCAGTTCCAGAATTGCTAAGTTTAGCAGCACAGGAAACTTTCTTAGTATAAAACAGAAGGATACCATTCAGTTTAGACGTGGTGGTAAATACATCATTCAGCATACGGTAAATAATTCACCTCAAAATTGCCCTACTACATACTATGACACTTTGATAGTTCCAGAATTGCTTGAAGCAAATCTTTCGTTAGGCCCAGACACCTTTATTTGTGCCGGAACAACATTGAGATTAGAGCCGTTTATAAGCAATGCGACAGCGCCAATTAAATATCAATGGAGCACAATGGGTGTAACGGATGGTGGAATATTTTTAAACAATACAATTGCTCAGCCTGGCGACACCTTGACCTATTTTGAGATACAGGTGCCCCAAAGTCAATATGACACTGCTGTATCCATTATAATAACAGATGGAACAGGATGTACCTCCGAAGATACTGTTCAGATCTACTTGAAGCAAAATCCTGTGGCACAACTCCCATCTGACCCTAGGTTGTGTACCTACGATAGTATATTGATTGTGCCTACATTAGACAGCGCTTATTGGATTGATAGGTTAAGTGGAGATACCTTGTTGCAAGGAGACACATTGTATAAACAATGGTTTCACGAAAGTTCACCACTGCCTTTTAGCTTGGAAGACAGCGTGGTAATTCATAAACGAGGTGAATATGTGATGCGCGTATACGATAGTTTGGGTTGCGCTGATACCGATACGCTATATCTGTTTGTAAATGATACTGTCGTATCTAATGCTGGTGCAGACCGAACATTGTGCTATAACGATACCATATTTTTGGTAGGAAATGGATTAGACACCGTTTCAAATGGGAAAAGTGGTAATTATCAATGGTATAACATCACCAATTTCCCAAAGACAGCTCCAACCCCTAATAATGGTAAAAACAAAAACTATACTGTAATAGCAAAAAATACGGTCCTATATCAGCTAGAATTATTCGTAACTGAAGGCGGGATTCAATGTTATGATGCTGATACGGTGCTCATAAATGTAAATCAACTGCCGGAAATTAAAATACGGGGAGACAAAGATGTGTGCTGTGATTTCGGTAATATTTCTTTAAACTTTGACATTATCAGTCCTACCGGCGGTGCTTGGAGTTGCAAAACCAAGCCAAATTATGTGAATAATAACACCTTCTTTACCGATAGCGCTTGTAGCACTGTTGCTAATAAAGTATTTGTTCACTACACGTACCAAGACCCGCAAACGCTTTGTATTAACTCTGACTCTTTGTCTATTACAGTTAATCCTTTGCCAACGCTTATTCTTAAAGAAAAAGATTATTGCCAAGATGTAGGTCAGTTCAAAATGAAAGATGCATTGGTTACTAGTCCGGCCACTTATTTAGGTACTCCTTCTTGGAAATGTCTGGATTGTAATGGTAACGACTTCAGCAAAATGCTGATTGACAAAGGGCTTGGTGGAATTACAGAATATTGGCTGGATGTTAGCACTAGCAAATACACTATCCAAAATCCTGACAAAGACACCATCACTCTAGAGTTTACCTATGTAAATGAAAAAGGATGTAGAAGTAGAGATACTGTGGATATACGTATTTGGAGAGTGCCTATTATCACCTTCAGCAAATTGAGAGATTTGTGTTGGGATGAAGGTCAAATTTCATTGAACAACCTCACTGGGGTTAACCTAGCTGACGGTGTTTGGACGTGCTATGATTCTACTGGATTTAGACCTTGCAGCCAATTGGGTGGGTTTACTGGTGATACTATCAATACTTTTAATAGTACGCCAATGGCTAATGCCGGAGCTACTCCTAATAAATGGATTATTCGCTATACGCATACAGCTACAGGTTGTCCTGCGTTCAATGATACTACTCTGCGCATCAATCCATTGCCTGCACTTACACTTACAGACTTTAGTCGTCAACCGCCTAATTACTGTGAGAATACTGCAGACATAACATTGGCTGCTAACCCTAGTGGTGGTACCTGGACAAGCTCTAACCCTCCTGCTTTAGTGGGTGGTAACAAGTTTAGCCCTAACAATGCAACTGTATTTGGAACGCCAATTTGGTTTAAATACAGCTACACCAACCCTACTACTGGTTGTAAAAACGCAGACTCTATTGACGCTTCAGTAGATCCATTGCCAGAATTGAATTTGCCAAGCGATACTACTTATTGTCGTCCGTTGGGTACTATGAATAGTTCTTTACCATTTACAGTAACAGCTGCTAATAACTCAAGTTTGGCTTGGTTCCCTGCCAATGTGTATGGTAATGCTAACAGAGCTAGTTTGTCTCCTACTCCTAACTTGACTGTGGGTTTAACACATCAAAATGCTTCTGCTGATACATTTAGAATAATTGTAGCTGCAGGTGGTCAAGGTTCTTGTAATGATATTGATGATTACTTCGACATTATTGTAAATCCAAGACCCGATGCAAGCATTATTCCTTCTAACCCATATGGTTGTAACCCTGTAACTTCTGATTTTGCTGTTAACTTTAACAACAACATCAATCCTGCAACTGCAACCTACAATTGGGATTTAGGCAATAGCAGCACTTCTACTGCATCTGCACCAAGTGCTACTTACACTACAGATGGTACAAGCAATATAAGCTTGGTAGTTACATCAAGTGAAGGTTGTGATACTACACTTACCTCTAGTATAGATGTATATCCAATACCTAGTGCAGCGTTTGTGCCAAATCCAGACAATTACACTACTGCAGCATTGCCTCGTTTTTACTTCAATAACAATAGCAGTGTTACCAATGTGTTAAATAGTACAATCACTCAAAACTTCTGGGATTTTGGAGACCCGAATATTGCAGATGATACTTCTACTCTTCGCGATCCTTCTTACTTCTATAGTTCCGATACGGCTACCTATCAAGTTAAACTAACTGTAGTTACGAATCACGGATGTAGAGACTCATTCTATTACCCAGTGGTAGTAGGACCAGATTTGATAGTTTATATACCAAACGCATTCACTCCAGACCAATCAGGGCCATCTGAAAATGAGGGTTTTAAAGCAGTGATTAGTGGTGAGAAGACTGTAGATTTTACCATTTTTAATCGCTGGGGAGAAATAATGTTCCAAACCACAGATAAAGACAAAAAATGGGATGGAACGTATAAAGGAGAACCTGTACAACAAGATGTGT
>JBEAPG010000010.1:0-13881 GCA_041164545.1 Bacteroidota bacterium | reverse complement strand
CCTAGGAAGTAGATTTGGCAGTGACTATGCATCGCGCATTTCGCCTACCAATCATTTTACATACAGAACAATCTATACTTCAGGCAACAAATGGCTAGAACAAGCAGCTATTGATGTAAGAAAAGAAAATTGGGAAGATGCCGAAAAAGAATGGCAACGTGGTGTAAAACAAGAAGTAAAACGTAAGAAACTCGCTAAGCTATACCACAATTTAGCTATTTCCTCAGAGCGACGCGGCGATTTGGCTCAAGCT
The DNA here is from genome assembly GCA_041164545.1 of Bacteroidota bacterium. Lineage (GTDB taxonomy): Bacteria > Bacteroidota > Bacteroidia > NS11-12g > UBA9320 > UBA9320. The sequence continues at coordinate 13,628 of JBEAPG010000010.1, read as the reverse complement.
AAAGAATATGCAAAACTAGCTGCTAACCAGCATCCTATTGGAGCAAAAACTCAGCGGGCAGTGGGGTATTAGGATTTAAAGAAATGTTTTCTACTTTTGAAAAATGAAAAAATACGTAGCCCTTTTCTTAATTGCAGCAGCCCCATTTTCTCTTACCAATTGCGACCCCGAAGAGGTTTGTAAAAATGTATATCTTGCAGATTTACTGATGAATAACTTTAGTTCTATTTTTGACAAAGAGGAAGATGGAAAAAATTATTACGACATTTCACAGTCTATTTTAAACTCCGTTGGCGACTTGCTCGATTGTAAGGATAACATTAAAACAGCGGGTAAAAGTAAATTCAAAGAGCAAATTTTGTTTAGTACCAATCCTAACTTTACAGACTCAAAAGTGGTAGATGAAGTAGAATATGACATCAATGAAATTGAGGTGGACAAATCTGCTTCAATAAAAGAAAATATTTCGTTTAATGTGGATGGCTTTTACATTGTACGAAGTACTGCTGATGCAAGAAATGATGTAGAAGAAAGAGACGAATTAAATAATGAAGACGAAAACAGTCCAGTTTCGCTAGTAGGTGAAGTAGGCCATCGCATAATAAAAGTAGAAAACACGAAGAACACTCCAACTATAATAAATGGAAAAGAAATCTATTTAACCAGAGAATCTGTTCTTATAACTTACGAATAGGTAATGCTTCAAAGATTAACGTTTCTTCTAACGCTAGTTGTTTTTGCATTGCAAAATTGGAATTGCTGCGATGGTGAATGCACGAAGAAACCAGATTTGGTTATTCCGCAGTTTGTAAGCGGACAAGTACAAGTAGCTTATGAAACAAGATATACGGTCGTTGGCGGATTTGATTATCCATATGGGGGACCTGTATTTTTAACTAATACTATCAATGAGTTTTATTCGGTAGTTAGAACCAATCCACAAACAGGCGGTCCACTTGTGTTTTATTGGAATGTACATTCACCACCGCCATTTTATAGCAACGCTCCTCCACCCAATAATTGGTTGGAAGAAGGGGAAGAAGTAACTGTACATCGTTGTGTTTACAATAAGGCCTTCCCTGATATTGATTGCCTTACAAAAAGCGCACAACCCAGTAAAACACAACTTGACGTATATATTAAGGTAGAAAACGGTAAGATTGTTGACACGCAAAGAAAAGAAGCACTAACACCAGAAATACCAGCTGGTCAATATAGAGTAGTTTCATTTCCTATAAAATTCAGTTATACAGGTGTTTACGATTTAGAATTTACAGCCAATGCTGACAATAGTGTAGAAGAAAGCGATACAACTAACAATAAGTATGTGGATAGAGGAAAAGTAAATCTGGGTACTGGGGAGTGATTTTACTTGTTAAATGGTCTTAATATTTGGAATATTTGACTTACCAAACTAACTAATCACTACAAACTACCCGTAATTTTCTAAATAAATTGCTTTGCAAAATTTTAAGATTTAAAACAAAAAAAGGGTTCGTGTTTACGAACCCTTTTTTTCAAATTGACTTATTATCCCGTCAACTATTCGTCTTATCTTACGCCATTCCGCCTACTCCACTTCGGTGGCTTGTGTCTCCCGTATCTACTAAATCTGTCAAGCTCATTTCTAGCGCTTTGCGACTTAGGCCTGTACTTTTAGGATTAAACTGATGCAAACGCATCATTTGCCTTTCTATCGTATCAGATGAATCTTTTAAAATAGCTACATCTTCTACCACACCTTGTTCCGACATTAAAAATCCAAATGTTCTTGCCATACCACAGTTAGCTATAAAATCTGGAATTACTGCAATGTGATTATCTGCGTATACAGAAATTGGGCCCATAAAAATTTCTTTGTCTGCAAACGGAACATTTGCACCACAACTTATTACTTCCATCTGCCCTTCTATCATTTGATCTACCTGCTCCTTAGTTACCAATCTGGAACCCGCTCCTGGCACAAAAATCTCGGCACCTAGTTTCCAAATTTCACGATTTACTTCGTCAAATGACATCATTTTTTCACCAATAATGTCTGTATTCAGCTTATTGCCATCTCTATGAATAAATAGTTTTGTTATTTCTTCTTCACCATAGCCTTCCTTGTTTATCAATCCCCCTTCGCGGTCTATAATTCCGATAATTCGCACGCCGTGCTTAGCTAAGTAAAATGCAGCGGCTGCTGACACATTTCCCCAACCTTGTATAATAGCAGTTTTGCCAGGCAATACACCTCCCCAAACACTATAGTAGTGACGAATTGCTTCGGTTACACCCCAGCCCGTTATCATATCAGAAATATTGTATTTCTTATTTACATCTGGTGTAAATCGAACATCTTCTATGGGCAATAGAACTCCTGTTTGTAAGCGTGTTATAGCTTGTAATCGCTCTGCCCTATTGTATTTCTTAAAGTAGCCTTGTACAACTCCTTCTTGTGGATGTAGGATGCCCAAATCTGCTGTGTATGGAATTACTTCTGAATACTGATCTACATTCATATCACCACCTGTACCATAATAGTTGCGTAGCAAGGGAGCAACAGCCGCATACCAACGTCTTAATACGCCTTCCTTTCTAGGATCAGCCGGATCGAAGTTAATCCCAGATTTGGCTCCACCTATAGGAGGCCCAGCTACAGTAAACTTAATTTCCATTGTTTTGGCCAATGACTCTACTTCACGTTTGTCTAAGCCTTTTCGCATACGAGTACCGCCACCTGCGGCCCCATTTCTTAGCGAATTAATAACTACCCAACCTTCTGCTTCTGTTTCTGAATCCTTCCACTCAAAAACGATTTCAGGTTGTTTGTTCTCAAATTTTTTTAATAATTCTTCCATTAGATAAGTTTAGAAAAGTCACCATACAATGCACCCGAAACAGAATTTTCTGTAGCTCCGGTTGCCAATGAAAGTACGTTAATTTTATTTTGAACTCTCAATATTCCCAAAAGTGCAAATGCAAGCGCTTCTTTGTAATTTACCATATTTTCATCAGGAACAACTATTTCAGCTTCTGTATGGCTTTTTAGATGTGACACTAACGTTTTGTTAAAAGCACCTCCGCCAGTTACAAATACGCGTTTCCCACTAGCATCTCCGCTTGATAAATCTTCAATGTTATTACCAATTTGAACCGCAATATGATCTACCAGCGTCTTCATTTTATCCTCTTTGGTAGCATTGCTATTTCTCACAAAATGCCAGAAATTTGAGCTAATCCATTCTCTACCCAATGATTTTGGTGGCTCATATTCATAGTATTCCACACTATTCAAATCGCCGAGTAAGTCATAGTCGATATTTCCTGACTCTGCAATTACTCCGTCCTCATCAAACTCCTTATCAAATTCGCGAGCAATTCTGTTTAGTACGATATTACAAGGGCAAACATCATAGGCCAATCTAGCTCCACTTATGTTTGCTGAAATATTCGCAAAACCACCTAAATTAAGGCACATATCAAACTCACCAAATAGATAGTGATCTGCAATGCCAACTAAAGGTGCTCCTTCGCCTCCCAAAACAACATCCAGCGCTCTAAAATTGGTAACTGTAGGAATGCCCGTGTATGCATATATACTATTTCCATCACCAACCTGTACTGTTAAGTTATTTTCTGGTTGATGAAAAACGGTATGCCCGTGCGAAGCAATTAAATCCGTTTGTAAGTCATTTTCCTTTATAAATTCAGCGATGCATTCTCCAATATATTGACCGTAGTAACGATCTGTTTTATAAAAAACAAGCGAATTTTGATGTCTAAGTTTAGAGAGTCTTAACCTCCATTTTTCCTCATAGCTTATTGTTTTTGCAGCATTTATGGTGTAGTCCCATTTCCCTTCTTGTAACTCCTGCAATGTTACGTGTGCTATATCCAAACCATCCATGGATGTGCCAGACATTACACCTATTATATTGTATTTTCTCATGCTTAAAAATTAAAATTTCGAATTCAATAAAAAACTATTCCCTCCCCTCCAATATAACCTGTTTGTGATGCGTGCCGCAAAATTAGGATTTATATAACGTTGTGCAAATTACAACCAATTGGTGAAGTATTCCATTCATTTTACAAATTACTGAATTTGGAACTTCATTTATTAACCTACATTTGGCAGGTATGTTTAAACGTATATTTACGATTAGCACTCTTCTGGCAAGCAGCACATTCCTTTTGGCTCAATCTAATAGCCGGTTTTCGTATGGTATAAGCCCAAGTATAAACGTTCCTGTAGTTAGTAATAATGAGATTAGCTACTCCAGCAATGTTGGGTTTGGACTTGGCTTATTTTCTGATTACAAGCTAAGTACAGAAGGAATTAGTGCCATAGCTAAATTAAATTACGCTAAACTAAATTATGGGGTAGACGCAAAAAACACAAAGGTGAATACCGACAATTTTGGATTGTCTATTGGTGCCAAATTTTCTCCAGTAAGTCTTGATAATTCAAGTATTTTGCTTTGCTATAATACCAATTTTGTAGCAGCAGGCCAATCCATTTATCAGGGCATTAACAATACAGGACCCAAACAAGTAAACCTGGTGCCTAAGTTTACAAATCGATTTGCCCAAAATTTATTTTTTGGTTTTGAGTTCGACTTGAAAAGCAATACCGCGCTTCAGCTGGGCTATAGTTATAACATAACTGCTAAAAATACCGTCGATTTCATTGACGCTCAGCCTAACTATTTTTCGCTTGGCTTAAATATTGGTTTGGGCGAAAAATGGGAAGGCAAAAACCAAAAGACAGAAATGAAAGCTGGTTTAAATGCTTTGGCTGCGGATACCCTCTATTTTATAAACCGTAGTTGCGAAGGAGAAATGAGCAACTTTCAACTCGATTCTTTACTGAAAATACATTATACATTTTCCGCTTTTAGGGTAATTGACGATGCACAAATTGCCATCGTCCAAAAACAAAAAAACACCCTAAACTTTGCTGTAATCGGTTCATACTATGCTTCTTTGGGCGATATACCAAGTAGTGGCATTTTCTTGTTGGATAAAAATCTGACTAATTTGGATTACCCCTACCCTCATTTTATTCGACTTGAATTTGATTTTGGCAACGTAAAAAAGACTTGCTTATATTCGCTAAGTAATGCTGCAATATTGGCAACGGCATTAAGTGATGCACTTAAAGAAGCTTTAAACTAAAAAAAGCGAATATTTAACCTACATAGTTTTATGTGGCACGCAGTTTGAATATGTTTGTGCCTATGAAGAAAATCTTTGTTTTAGCCCTTTTAGTTACAGGCTCAGTAGTTTCAAAAGCACAACACGCACATACACCACTTACCAATGAACTAGATAGTTTTTCGTATGCATTGGGTATGAATATCGCATCTAGTTTTAAAAGTGCTGGCATAACCGAGCTAAATTTTGATATTTTTAAAGAAGCAGTAAAACACGCTTTGGTAGAAAACCACGTAGATTTTGATGGAAACACTGCCAATGAGATTGTAAATAAATATGTAGCCAAAATAAAAGCAGAAGAAGCTGCAAGACAAAGCGTGGCAGGAACTGAATTTTTGGCTAAAAATGCTACTAAACCGGGGGTAATAACACTACCAAGTGGTTTACAGTACAAAGTAATTACACAAGGAACTGGACCAAAGCCTGTGGATGGACAAAAAGTAACTACCCACTATAGAGGTACGCTTATAGATGGCAAAGTATTTGATAGCAGCTATGATAGAGGTCAGCCCGCTACTTTTGGTGTAAACCAAGTAATTGCAGGGTGGACAGAAGCACTTAAGCTTATGCCCGTAGGCAGTAAATGGGAACTATACATTCCATATAATTTGGCATATGGCGAACGAGCAATGGGAGCAAATATTCCTGCATACTCGGCTCTCATTTTTGAGATTGAGTTGCTTGAGATTGCGCAGTAAGGATAATTAAGTACTTGCATTTTTCATTTATCTTTGGAAACCAATTCCAATGAAATACCTAAGTGCACTTCTAATTTTTATCAATATACAGGTCTTTGCTCTAGATACCGACCCGATTTGCCCATAGCACCCAACGATACCGAAACTAATATGCAGCTAAACAGGCGTGTAGAAGTAAAAATACTAGCCAAATAAATAGCACTGCTTATATTTTGTACGCAAATCCTAACCTGAATACATAGCGGTTGGGCAGTACATTTATATTTAGACTTCCATAGGATTGTTGAGCAGTCAACAAGCTGGGATTTTCTACTTTGGTGGATTCTACACCTATTTCTGCCATTCCAAAAAGCGTGCTAAACTCAAGAGCACAATTTGAATTTAAAGCATAACTTATACGCGGAGCAAAGGACAAATCTACAGTTCCTTGATGTACTCGATAAGGAAACGAATTGGATACTTTAGGCTCCATATTAAGTCTATAGTAGGTAAGTGTATTGGCAAAACCTAGCTCTAAGCTCAGATTACTTTCTGGCCTAAAAACAGAGGTAATTCTGCCCACCTCAGAACGCAAACTAATATTGGTTTGCGTGGTTTTTGCTCCTGCTGTGGTGCTTTTGATGCCATTGCTTGTTATCCATTGCTCATCGTTGTTTCGCTTTATAGAGAAATTGGCCAGTGCAAATTCCATGTATCTCCCATTTTCTTTCATAAATTTTACGGCAGGAAGTAGATTGATATTGGTGTTTTTATCCTCAATCGTTTCAAATGAATCTCTAACGAAACTGAGCGTTGAGCCCACTTTGAATTCGGAATCGTACGTGTAATTAGTGTACATTTTAAGTGTCGTTTGAGCTTTAAGACTCTGCGATAAACCGAATGTTGCAAGTAGTAGAAATACGACTGGATAACCATTTGATTTGTTCATTGGAAAAATAAACGCATTATTCTCGCTCTAAAGTATAACTGGTCCTATTCGTTCTTCATCCAAAAATAGAAACAACCAACTATCTTCGTTTCTATGAAACCTATTTTGGGCTCTTTTTTCATTCTTTTATCTATCTCATCACTGGGACAGATAAATCCTGTAAATACACCATCTCAAGATCATAAATTACTAAACCATAGTATTTTAAATAACAAAGAAAGTAAAATTGATATACCTAAAATAACGCTGCCCAATGGAAACGAACTGGAGTATACCCTAAATTACAGATATGGATTTACAGCCATAAATAATTTAGAACTTCAATCCAATACGTTCTATACTGAAGGGTCTACTGGAATAACCGAACATCATTCCAATACGAGCTCTGTAGATGCGAACATTAATGAATCTCGAACCCAAGCCCTAAACTTTGGGGTAAAAATACCGACGTGATTTGAAAAACTGAATTTTAATGCTGGCATCGGTATAAATTCAATGATGATAAAATTTTATAATGATTTTCTCACTTTGGGACCAAATTCCGGATTTAGCAGATCTTCAGGTGATGCATATTTAAACTACAGATATGTTCCAAGTATAGATTTTTTCCATAACTACAGGAACTATCACGATTTTGCCAACTACTTATATATCAATAGATTGACCTTGAATGGTGATGCAGAGTGGCGTGGCACAAAAGATTGGTATATATCGGCTGGAGGCTCGTTAGATGTATTGTTAATAGCGAAACAGAATGTGACGAAAAGTGTGAATTATGCATTTCTAGGTGCGATTCTATATGCTGATTATTATTGGAGTGAAGTAGAAAAAGTAAGTCCGTACTTTAATAGATTAGGAGCAAGCGGGAAAATACAGTTTGGGAAAGGGCTATTTGGCATTTTTTGCCAGCTTAATCTAACCCCGATGTTTTCTCCAAAAATGTTTGAAGGAGAAAATCCTGAATTCTTTAAATATGTTAACAAAAGAGATCAAAGTCAATTTTGGCAGTATGGTATCCAATTGAATATAAGATAGTTTTATTCCGGAACGTCTGCTAGCTTAATTTTCACTTTTATAGTATCTGCCATCTGATTGTTTGAAATTATTACGCTTCCTACTATCACAGAGTCCGTTTCGTAGTCAAATAAGGCGGCGTCCAAAACCGATAATTCTCCTTTGGTTTTTGTAACTGCAAAAGCACCTTCGGGTTGTTGAAATTCTATTTCAAATTCCATTCTGCCATACGAAGAACTTGCGCTAATTTTTCCAATAGCAGCGCCTTCTTCTGGATTTTCATCCATTTCGGTATGGAAATCCCTTGCTAAAATAGTGTTACTAAAATCATAATCAATTCCACAGGAAGAAATAAACCCAAATAAAACTAGTGTAGATAAGAAGATAAAAAATCGCAAGTTGTACAAAGCTAATTGATTTAGAGCTAAATACCGGTTTTAGGTGCTTTACTCCTCAAACAACTTACTTAAATGAAACTGCCGCTCTAAAACTTCGGCCACTACAAAAAAACCGAACCAAGCATATAAAATCAAGTAGCCGCTTACTCCATCTATGGCAGATAGTAGCAGAGCAAGCACAAGTCCTATTAATCCTGCCAATGAAAAATAGCGAAACTCTTTAACCTGTCTTTCGGTAATAAATCGCTTGGTTAGTTGACAAGCTATAAACCGAATAATGATGGAAAGGAAAAGGACATAAGCAAGCAGTCGCTGAAATAGATTGAGGCCTTTTGGAAGGTTTTGCACCTCGCGAAGATAGAGAACGAATCTATAAAAAAGTTTAATGCATGCGTACGTCTTATTGCCGTATTATTTATGCGTATTTTAGATTTACGGGGATAATTTAAAATATTACCGCATTTATAAAATTTGACTTTCGATTTGCGGGGATAATCTTGGTTGGCGTTCTGTTCGTGGGGACACTAACATATTCAAAATAGGCTCGGCAAAGGCCAATTTTGGCAATACGGGCTAAGTATTAATCTTACTTCTGGTAATGGCTAGTACCTATTTAGCCTATTTATTAAAAAAAACTCTCCCAGCTTTTGTAGTACACGCCAGCATCTGTGCCTACAACAACTTTATTGCCAACATTTTCTAACGTATAAATTGCTGCATCTAGGCCTTCTAAATCTAGTTGTTTTACTTTGTCTGTTTCATCTTCTAGCAAACCAATAAACCAACTTTGAAAAACAATTTTCTTGCCTCCTATCTCCTTAAAACTTGAATTAACTTGCAAACTTTTATTTTCATAATAATTCCAAGTAATTCCTCTATCTCTAGAGATAATTAGACCATCGAACGTTTGGTGATTATCCGATATATAGCGAACTCCATTGTTTAAAGCATAAAAATCTCCGTCCACCTCTATGGCACTGTTTATCCAATACCTGGAAGTTGACTCTAAAACACTCCCCTTAAAAGTATGCAAAACACCATCAACGTGAGCCAATATTTTACCACCTATCCTAGTTAAACTAAATGCTGCATTAAGAGGAACGTTACTATCAAAAGCTATTAAAATAATATTGTCTTCTTTTATTAGCTTAATGGGCTGGAAAGCCCCCGGATTATGGTCGATTAAGTAATTATGCAAACGCTATACTGCAGAGTCTCCTTCTCTGCTGGCAGTTAAAACACTAAACCTATTGGTCTCGTCTACTTCGGAGTAGCACCAGCCAGTAATCCCTTCTTGAATGTACGTTTTAGACATTTTAAAATTTATTTGGTCAGAATAGGCTTGGTCTAAATCAAAAACCGTAATCCCATCGTATTTATTAAACATTAGCCCATAGTGATCACCGTATTTTATCTGGTATCTAGTATATGGAAGAGACTTTGTTTCATTACCCCACCAACCATTTTTTGTAATGCTCAAATTTGTATCAAGCTTATAATATGAGTTTTTCGCAAAAATGTGTAATTCGTTTCCTCTAAACTCAGTACTTACAATATCTCGATATCCATACCGTATAATAGAATCATGAAGTATCTTCCACTCCTCATACACCACACCCGTTTCAGGATCTGGCTTTTCATCCTCCTTGCATCCTGCAAAGGCAAGGATTATTAATAAAAGATATGAAGCGTTTTTCATTAAGCCAAAAGTAAGAAAAATTAGTGATTGAAATTGAATTTAGATTACAACTAAAAGCTTATAAAGTATTCCACAATCCCACACTGTCGTATTTGTTCGTGTCCCCACAAATATAGGCCACAGTTCGTGGAGACACGAACACATTCTACGTGCGAAACTCAAATAAAATCCATATTGGCAATTCTCTTTAAACATAAAAAGCGAGCCTAGGCTCGCTTTCACTAATCACTTTTTACTCCAATTAAAAGCAATACTTATTCTCTGCAATTACTTTCTCAGCTACTGCCTTTCTCAGAAATATAGTATTCGTCATAGGGTATTTAGTAAAGCGTTTAAGACCCATGTGCATCATCACGAGCATATCATCTTCTGCAAAAGAAGTAATAGCGTGTTTACCCGCTAAATATGTTTTCTCCATTGCATCATTCACAAAACATTTCGTCATTGCTATCTGCAAGCTTGTTGCTTCTTCACCTTTCATTTCGATTAGTTTCTCGGTACGCAAAATGGTACTTTCTGCGGTGAATACATCTATGGCCATGTCTGCTAGGTTCATTAGTACCTCTTGCTGTTTTTCTAGCTCCATCATATATTTCTGTGCGGCTGCACCTGCTGCCAGTAAAATTGCCTTTTTGCTCTGTCGTACTGCTTTCTTCTCTTCATAAAGTGCACTTCCATCACCTTCATCGCCAAAATCAGGAATTTCCATCAACTCATTTTGAATGGCCATAGCTGGTCCCATAAGATCAAGCTCTCCTTTCATTGCCTTCTTCATCATTTGTCCGACGGCAAGCATACGGTTTATCTCATTTGTTCCCTCAAATATTCTGTTGATTCTACTATCGCGATACATACTCGCCACAGGAAACTCTTCTGAATAGCCTGTTCCACCAAAAACCTGTACTGCTTCATCTACCACAAAATCAAGTGTTTCCGAACCCAAAACTTTTAAAATGGCACATTCAATATTGTACTCCTCTGCAGCTTTTAGCTTGGCCTGAGGCTTTGTTAGTCCATCCTCCATAAGTTCGTGAATTTTGTCTTGAATCATGTCGGACACTCTATATACCGCACTTTCTGTGGCGTAGGTTTTTATTGCCATTTCGCCAAGTTTATGCTGTATGGCTCCAAAACTGCTGATAGGCACCCCAAACTGAAACCGCTCGTTGGCATATTTTACCGCCACATCTATGCTTCTTTTGCTTCCGCCCATCACCATAGCTGCCAGTTTATAGCGGCCTATGTTCAACACATTGAAAGCAATTTTATGGCCTTTGCCTATTTCACCTAGCTGATTTTCTTTTGGAATTCGTACATTTTCCAAAAACACCTGACGTGTGCTGCTTCCTTTAATACCAAGTTTGGTTTCTTCATCACCTAATGTCAATCCAGGAGTTCCTTTTTCAACTAAAAATCCGGTGAATTTATCACCATCTACCTGAGCAAACACGGTAAATAAATCTGCAAAACCAGCGTTGGTAATCCACATTTTTACGCCATTCAAAACCCATTCGTCTCCATCTAATATCGCTTTGGTTTTGGCAGAAAGTGCATCGCTTCCACTGTCAGGCTCTGTTAAACAATAGCTCGCTTTTATAGCTCCGCTGCCTAAGCCAGGTAGGTACTTCTTTTTTTGCTCTTCGGTACCGTAGTATAAAATTGGCAATGTACCAATTCCCGTATGGGCCGCAACAGCAACACTAAAACTTTGGCTTTTACCCAACTCTTCGCTTAGCACCGTTTCGGTATTAAAGTCTACCGCCATACCTCCGTACTCTTCTGGCAATGAGGCGCTAAGCAAGCCAAGTTCTGCTGCTTTTTCCATTAAATCAGGAATAAGTTCTGGGTTTTCTAGTTGCTTATCGATTTTAGCACGAAGCGGATTTACTTCTTTTTCAAGGAAATCGTTCGTCATTTCCCGAAACATGCGTTGTTCCTCGTTTATTTCTTCTGGTATGAAAATGTCTTTTGCGGCTTGTTCTTTTACTAGAAATTCACCGCCGGCTATGTTTTTGTTGCTCATGATTGATTTATGATGTATGATATAAGATTTACGATATATGATTTATGACGACTGCTTGTTTAAGGTGTTAATTAGTTTGAAGATGGAATTGTCTATGTAAATTAGTTTTTTCGTTAATTCATCTACTGAGTCTTGGTTTGTAATTTCTAGTTCAACTGCAATGAATAGCAATGTGATTACTTCAGCTATGCTTCCCTTGGATATGTATAAAAATCGAATAAAATCAGGATTAGTCCCACGAGCTGATCCCTCGGCAATATTAGAAGCGATAGAAACGCTTGCTCGTTGTATTTGGGAAATTATACCATACTTCTCTTCTTTTGGATATTTGGCAGCTTCTTTGTAAATCTCAGCAACTAACTCTATTGCTTCTTCCCAAACTTTTAATTTTCTGAAGTTATGATTCTTTGTACTCATCTATTTATATTTTTACGCGATTTACAAGTCCTGATTTGAGAAATTTCTACATTTTTAAAGTCCTATATCTTAAATCATACGTCATAAATCAACTATAATCGCTCCAGCACCGCCGCTATTCCCTGTCCACCGCCAATACACGCCGTTACCATTCCGTATCGTTGCTCACGCAATTTCATTTCTTCTAAAATTTGCACGGTAAGCTTTGCTCCTGTACATCCCAGCGGGTGACCTAAACTAATAGCTCCTCCATTTACATTTACTATATCTGGATTGATATTTAAGCCTCGCAATACTGCTAAACTTTGCGATGCAAATGCTTCATTCAATTCAATTTGGTCGATATCATTAAGCTTTAACCCTGCTCTATCTAGCGCCTTTGGAATAGCTTCCATAGGACCGATACCCATATAGCGTGGACTTACCCCAACAGACACAGAACTCACTAATCTGGCTTTAGGTTGAAGATTGAGTGCTTTCATCATTTTTTCACTCATCACCAATACAAAACTTGCTCCATCACTGGTTTGCGAGCTGTTTCCCGCGGTAACTGTTCCGCCATTCTTAAATGCAGGACGTAACTTGGCAAGTGCCTCAAGAGTGGTGTCCTCCCTTGGTCCTTCGTCTGTATCTACTATGTATTTAGATGTTACTCTCTTATTTGTTTTGGGGTCAAAATCTACTTGTTCTACCTCAAATGGTACTATTTGATTTTTGAATTTGCCTTCTGCAATGGCTTTCAATGCTTTTTGGTGTGAGTTGTACGCAAAAGCATCTTGGTCTTCGCGACTGATATTGTATTTCACAGATACTTCTTCGGCGGTAAGTCCCATTCCTAAGAAATAATCGCCATGTTCTTTAGCTATGTGGTAATTGGGTACTGTTTTGTAACCTACCGTAGGCACCAAGCTCATGCTTTCCGTTCCTCCAGCGATTATGCAATCGGCTAAGCCTGCTTTTATTTTAGCGACTGCCATTGTTATGGTTTCAATTCCGCTACCGCAATATCTATTTACTGTAACTCCTGGAATTTCCATGGGCAATTTGCTGCGCATTCCTACCCACCGTGCCATTTGCAAACCTTGTTCTGCCTCAGGTACGGCATTGCCTACAATTAAATCGTCGACAGTGCTTGGGTCAAAACCTGGTGTATTATCAATTAAATAATCAATTACCGCGGCACCCAAATCTACAGGGCTGGTAAATCTAAACCCTCCTCTTCCTGCTTTTCCAACTGCGGTTCTGTATC
>JBEAPG010000009.1:0-14808 GCA_041164545.1 Bacteroidota bacterium | reverse complement strand
ATAAACGAAATACACTCCTTGTGCGTATTTAGAAACATCAAGAGAGGTATTTCCGTTTCGTTTTATTTTTAGATCTTGAAGATTTTGACCTAAAGTATTTGTTATGATTACATCAAATGACTTCTGTGTTTCATTATCAAAATACAGAATTTCTGAAACTGGATTTGGTCCGATATTTAATCCTTCTACAAAAGTAGGCGTGGTATTTTGTCCGATGATTGCAGATGTCTGTCCAACAGTACTGCATACTTCATTGGTTGTTATAGCTTCATCAAAAGTACCTTTTTTATAGCTGAAATAGATTTTTGCGGTATTGCACACTGACTCGCCTTCTGCAATCATATTCGGCAAGATGTTTACATTTAGGTCAATAAATGTTTCCGACAACTCATCATCTACTTCATTTGCCGGCAGATTGATATCGTTAAAACTCCAAACCAGCTTGGTTTTATAATTACCATTTGGCAGAAGAGTATATTCATCCAACACCTCACAATTGTGGCCTGTGTTCGAAACAATTCCCTTATAGCTTATGTAAAGATCTGTATCTAGCTCATCCACTACTTTTATGTCAAGCGCAGGCAAGTTACCTAAGTTTTTGACACCAATTTTGTAGTTCAACTCTTCTTCATTTTTGCTAATGGTTTTCCCATTGTCACAGTATTTCTGATTTACCAGGGTCGCTCCTTGTTTGTACTTCAGGTCAAAACTATTATTGGATACATTTTGGTCTACAACACCAGTTCTTAAGCTGATATTTGCCGTAAGTTGCACATTTTCATCTGCGGTGGTAGTATAGGATACATAGAAGCACTCCTTGCTATTAGCACTCAAACTCACGTTGTACGTGGCTTTATTTTCAGCATAGGAAACGACAGACTTTTCAGATGTAAAGTTTGTAATACTATTCGTATGACTTAAGGTTAGGCTTGCATCAGTTATTGGTTGGCTACCAACATTTTGGTAACACACCAATGCTCTTTTTCTTTCATTGTCAGAAAATGCATAGCTTTGATTATCAGCTATGTAAACGCCAGCATCTGAGATACCTACTTGCTGATTTACTCCCATTATGGCCCCATAGTATGTTTTGTACTCAGAAGCATTTATAGTAACATCTGGACAAGTGGGCTTCCAATAATTGATTTCAGCCGCATTTATCTTGTACGTATCTTTAGAAATTGGCAAATAAAGTTGACCATACTTGTCAGTACTTAGGTTGTCATATTTGCCGTCTAAAGTTAGCGGATAGTTTGCGAACCAATCTTCATTAGCATCTTTTTTACAATTTCCGTTTTTATCGTAGTAAACACGCGCAGCAATTTGTGCTTGGTCCTTGTATATTTTACCGATAAAATTAATTCTAGCGTTATCGGAAAAATCACCTGAAACAACAACACTGTTTTTATCGGTGTAAAGTTGCTCAATATTACTTAGGTTTAGATTGGTTTTAAGCCATTCTGAACCATTGTACTCCAATATGTTTATTGAATTATTTGTTGCCTTTTCTTCAAATGAACCTACAGCAAATAAGCTTCCATCTATTTCTGCAAACGAAGTAACATTTTTCACATTGTAGTCTTGCAAACCATTTGAAATGTCTTGCCACAAGCTTCCACTACTTATTTTTATTGTCTCGTTTGTGAAATCGCTTTTACCGTATACAACCACATTATTGTTGTACTCACCCAATACAATGCTTTCTCCTATAAACGGAGGGAATTGCGCTAACTCCCACTGATTGCCATCAAATATGGCAAGGCTATACGAACCTGAATTAGGACTTGTAAAGTTACCTGTAGCGTATACCTTATTATTTGCCTGGGCAACACTGTTGATATGATCATTTGCAAGATTTCTTGTAATCAAGTTGCCACGCTGTTTCCATTCATTATTGTCTAGGGTCAGGGTATTAAAACTAGTATTATCTTGTGAGAACTTACCGATACAAAGGAGTTCATTGTTTTTCACAATTAGTTTTTCGATGCTTAAACTATTAGCAACAACTTGGTTCGTTAGATTTGACCAACTTTTTCCATCCCAACGAAGTATGTAATTTGTTGCAGAAGAATTTACCTTTGGGTCATAGGCAGCAGTTAAATAGATTGAATTATTAAATTCTATCAAATCAACTATTTGCAAAGTTCCGTTTGTAGTGGTTTCCAGTTTTGGAAGAGGCGGATTTTCTATTTTGTACCAAAAATCGCCATTCCACACTTGCAACTCTGCCTCATCATTCAGGTTTTCATAAACAATAACAATACCAGCTTGATATGATGTTATTTTTTTAGGAGAAGCAGGAACACCATAACCCATAGGAGCCAATATTTGGGAATGTGCACCCAAACATAGCAGCAAGCCAATGATGATATGTATAATTCTGTTTCTCACTTAGTTCTTAAACTTATAATTGGTTGAAATATTTAGACCGTAGCTATATGGTTTTATATTGATTGCCGCATCCCTTTCACTAATTGAAGTAATATTATAATTGAATATCGGTTCCAATCCAATGGTGAATTTATTCTTATCTAGGTATAAGCCAAGCTTTGCATTTGCAGCTAAATTGCTTTGATTAAATGCATAATTACTTAGGTTGTTTAACTCTAGAGTGGTATAATCTGCTTTTACTCCACTTAGATCAAATAGGTTTAAATAAGACATACCCAATTGTCCTCGTAGTTCAAAATTACTTGAAATACTCTGTTTATACCCTATGTTTATGGGTATTTCCACAAAATGATATGAATTTGACCCGGTATGTTGCACATTTATATATGCCGCTGAAGAAAGTGGGTTATAACCAATAATCTCATTATTGTTCACTCTAGGAAACTCTGTTATGGTATAATTATAATTCAAAGATTCAGTTCGTTGTGCTATAAATAAACCGGATGCAACAAACCATCCAGATGGTAAGTGATATTGTATATTGACCCCTGCACTATTAGAAAACGCTGCATTTTCGTTATTGGCTACGTTATTATAATAATTGCGGTTTATTAATCCAGCAAATTGACTGTTTTCAGATATAAACTTACCAGAAATGCTGGGTGTAAATGATATTCCAGCCTCCCAATATCCAAATAATTTTTTCTTGGTTTTTTCATTTGAGGTTTGTCGTTTATCCGACACAATTTCATCCATTGTAAGTTCGTCGAAAACATTTTGGGCCGTATTGGCTGCTTTTTCTTGTGTATTCTCGGCTAATACCTCTTCATCAGGTTTTGTTGGATTTGCTGTAATAGGGTTTGTATTTCCTGTTTCTTCAGTTAAGACTTTGTTCGGTATAGCATCGCTTATTTTGCCATCTGCAGCAGGCAGAGATTGAACATTATCAGATTTATCAGTTGGATTGTATGAAAGTTGAGCACTTTCGTTCTGATTATTTACAGTAGTATTTTGGTCTTGTACTAGAGGATGAATATCATCTCTGTTAGGTGCAGTAGGATGTAGATTTTCTAAAACTTGTGTTTTGTCATTCTTCACAATTTTAGAATCCTTTGGTGTAATATTTTGAAGTAAAACAAAAGTGAAAGCAACAAACATTAAAGCTAGGAAGAACCACACAGCGTAAATGCGGTTCTTCCTCTGCCTCAATTTTTTCTCGACAGCAAGCCAATCGGAACCATCTACTTCCAAGCTATTGGCGAAGCTTGTAGCAGATGATTTCAGCAAATCGTCGATATGTTGTAATTTATCCAATCGTTTTCTCTAATTTCTTTTCAAAATGTCATTTAATAACACTCTAGCTCTAGAAAGTCTGCTTTTAGATGACCCTTCAGTAATTCCCAATTGCTGAGATATTTCTTTGTGGGTTAGGTTATCGATAGCGTACATATTTATTACGATTCGATAAATTTCTGGAAGTTGTTTTAAAGCTTCGAGTACTTGATTGGGCTCTACTTCATATCGCGGCTTTTCTAATACGTCTGCCGATATAAATTGTTCGTGCTGTCTATCAAATTCTTGATGATCATACTTGTTTCTTCCGTGGCGTAATTTATTTAAGGCTAGGTTTATAAAAATTCTTGTCATCCAGGTATCAATTCTACTTCCACCTTTGAATGATTTAATATTAATCAACACTTTGTAAAAACCGTCTTGAAGCAAGTCTTTTGCATCCTCTTGGTTCTTACAATACCTCATACAAACTCCCATCATCTGGTTTGCATACTTTTCAAAGAGCATTTTTTGAGCAGATCGATTATTGTCTTTGCACGCTTGTATTAGTTCATCGTCACTAATCAATTTGCTCTTATATTAAAGTTAGACACCAAAATCACAGAAGGTTGCAAAAAAACATAAAAAAAAAAGGAGTTGACAAATGCAACTCATTCTAATCACATTGAATTTGTATGTAACTATTTGTTCAAAACAAGTTTTTGGCAATTATGGTGCCATTTAAGGCAAGTTTTCCGTAGTAAATATCATTTTAGCTTATTGGTTATATCTACTGAACTATTGCCATTATTTAGTTCACTATTTGCAATTGAACAAAAAAAGGGGCTTACCACGGTAAGCCCCTTTTTTGAAGTCTATTTAACGGATAGAATTATCTATTTAAAACTACTTTTTTAGTTAAAACAGTTCCGTTTACATTCATTTTAACGTAGTAAATACCATTTGCATTATTGGTTAAATCAACCGCATAAGATGCATTGTTAATTTCTCCTCTTGCAACATTTACCACTTCTTGACCCATTGCATTATACACACTTATTGCTATTTCCTCATTTTCAGGAAGGTTTACATTAATGGTGAATAATCCGGTAGTTGGGTTTGGTGATACATTTAACATATTCTCCAATGAAAGATCGTTTACACTTCCTTTAATTGGGAAATAGTCATAATTAACATCAACATAAAGGGTGAATTCATCTGACTCATTTCCTGAATTATCTTCAGTTTTGAATACAGCAGTGTAGAATCCTTTTTCCCAAGTATTGATATCATTATAAACTAATGTGCTATTTGCTATCAAATCAGCAGGAGCATCATAATTATCATTAAATAAAATATAATCTAAGATGTTAAATGAAGAACCAACTCCAACTCTTAAAACACCACCTACTTTACCAGTAATAACTGGAGCTTCTTGGTCAACTACGTGTACAGTTCTTACTTTGGTAGATACGTTTCCTGCAGCATCAGTTGCAGTGTAAGTATCAGCATAAGTACCTAAAACATATGGATTCACGTTAGAAGATTGAGTTAAACTGATTTGAGTATTGTTGTATAAGTTATCAGATGCTGTCGCACTAACTGGAGTGTAAGGAGCATTTACTGGGTGATAAATTACATCAAGAGTTCTTAAGTCAATTACTGGTGGTACGTAATCTCTTACTACGTAATCAATAGCTTGAGTTGTAGTATTACCACTTTCGTCTGTTGCAGTATAAATTACTGGAGTAGTTCCTTGGAAACGTGTATCAACAGCAGCTCCACCTTGTGGTGATGCAGGATCTGCAGAGAAAGTTAACTTGTTAGATAAACTATTGTAGTTATCTGAAGCGCTTGTTACGTCAACAAAAATACTTTGAAGTTGTACCTCAACAGTCCAAACTGCTGGATTTGTTTTATCTGCAACAACATTGTTGATTACTGGATCTTCAGTATCTACAACTCTTACAGTTCTTGTAGCTGATGCAGCATTACCTTGGTTATCTTGTACAGAATAAGTAATGGTGTAAACACCTAACATATTCTCATTTACAGCACCAGAAGTGATAATCGCATCATCAAGGTTACCTTCTTTTGCATCGGTAGCAGTAGCACCTAAATCATTCCAAGTAGTACCTACTTCAATAGTTGTATCTGTAGATCCATTTACAGTAAGTATTGGAGCTGTTTGGTCAAATACTACGTAAACTACTCTAGTTACCGGAACAGCTTGGTTACCAGAAGCATCTGCAGCGGTGTATACTTCATAATAAACACCAGGAAGTGTTTGATCTACATCTGTAGACACCATTATATTGGCAGTAATATTGCCTTGAGAAGCATCGTAAGCCATTGCTCCCGGAGAAACGTAGTTTGGAGTTGAACTTTGCTCAATTAAGATAGTATCAGCTCCGTTTAGAGTAATGATTGGGTTATCGCCGTCATTCACTACACGAATAGCGTAATCTTCAAATTCGCCAATTCTGTTTGCAGCTGGATGGCTATTAGCTCCGCAAGGTAAGTTTAAGTCGTTACCATAACTTACACCGACTCTCATTACGGTAGTAGCCTCGAAAGCTTGAGTAATGTCTGGAACTAAGAAGTCGCCAGCCCAAGTCATAGATGTACCTGTAGCTTGCTCTGCAACTAACTCTCCAGCATCTGTAAAGTCACCATCAACATTCCAATCGATCCAGATTTTTCTACTCATTGGGTTGATGTTACTACTTCTTTTTACTTCGAAATTATATTTACCACCAAAGTTTAACTCTTTTACACCGTCGCCTGTGAAATCTTCGTAAGCAACACCGGTTGCACTTTCATTAGTAAACGATTTGCCAGTAGCATCATCTTCTAACATTACTGAGCTTATAGCGATGTCTGTACTAGTAGTTACGCTAATCACTGGAGTACAGTGTTCAACTACAACAATGTAGGTAGTTTTTACTACTGTTTTTTCTGAAGAAGCTGTATCCACAGTATTGAATGCTCTTAACTGAACTGCATATACACCTGGTTGATCGAAACGGAAAGTTCTTTCTTTTAATTGGTTGCTGATAACTCCTGTTGGAGTTACACCCAATGGAGGGAAGAACGACCAATCCCATCTGTTTGCTTTGTTAGTCTCAGCTGTAAAAGTTACTATATCTCCAACTGCAGGTCTTCTGTTGTCAGCCACAAAATCGGCCGCGGTTGGGCTACCTGGGTGCGCAACAACTATAGTTTTAGTTTTAGAACTTGTAGAACCGTCACAACCTGTAACATCTAGCTTAATGGTATAAATTCCATTAGTCAAGAATATTTGATTTTCTAAGTGTCTGTTATTGCTTACAGGAGTACCATTAATGCTCCATAGGAATGTAGTACTTCCATCTGCATTTGTTGATGTATTTACAAAATCTTCAAAAACAGCATTGTAAATGGTATCAGCAGGTAGCATAAAGTCAGCAACTGGTGCAGCACCAGATCCAGCTACGCTACTCCAATTTGCAGCGAAACCTGAATCAACAGCTCCCGCAGATGAGTTCCATAATAAATACATTGCACCAGAATTTGCTACAAGTGTTCCACTTGGCGCATTACCTGCAGTAAATCCATTACCGCTATGAAGAGGAGTCCCTAATGCGTTAACTCCGTCATAAATCTTAAGGTTTGCGTTTGAGTTAAGCTTAAAGGTAGTAAAATTTAGAGATACACTAGCAGCGCCACAAGGAGCAATTAAAGCTTCTAAGTTTGCCTCTGGAGCAGTATAATTATTAAATTGACCACCTTTATCATAAATTGTTCCAGAAGGAGCAGTTATAACGTTTGCTGGTAATGAAGTTTCAGGACCTATACTATATGATGTTCTTCTTACTTCTATGTAGTTTGATTTGCATATTACATTTGATGGGCCAATACTGTTTGATGACCTCATACAAACTGTCCATTTTCCTTGGTCAGGGAAAATTTTAGGAAAACCAACAGGGTTTGTTCCAGTATAAACAACTGGGTTTTTATGAGTATATGGGTCTCCACCTTGTGCAACAGAAATCGTATCAAAACCATTGTGTACATACCAATCCCAATAAGTTGCACCATTTGTACTTAAGTCAATCAATTCAAAGTTGTCAAAAATTTCAACAACGTTCTTTGTAGCAACAAAGTCAGCTACAGGAGGAGCAGTTGGCGAAACAATTACTAATGATTTGATAGTAGAATCTTGACCCAAACAATTTTCATTTTTCAGTTTAACTTGGAACGTTCCAGTTGAATTGAAAATGTGAATTGCGTTTTGAGTAGTATAATCAACAGTTCCATCATTTAAAATATCCCAGTACTGTGCTATATTTCCAGAAGAACCGTTTACCAAGTTAACTGGAGTACCAATATATGCAGTATCTGGCAAAAAGAAATCAGATGTAAGAGAAGATGGTAAACCTAAAGACATAGTATAATCCTCAGTTTCTCCATATGGCAAGGTTGCACAAACTTCGCTTGCACTGAATGTAGTGCTATACTTAAAACGCACTCTCATTCTAGTAGTACCAGCAACTAAGTTTGTACAAGGTACAGTGAAATTGAATGAATTTTCGGCTCCACCTCCAGCAACTGCGCACTGACCAATGAATTCACCTTGATCTGTCCAGTCTTCATCTCCATTAAGGTCAATCCATACACCCATATAACCAGCGTAAGTGGTTCCTCCTGATGTAGTGAATTTATACTGACCACCACCTGCTAAGGTAAAGGCAGATGTTGAAGTAACAAGCGCATAACTAGGAGTAGTTGTAGTGTTACAAGCATCATTAGCTTTAGAATAAACTGTATTTGATCCTTGTGTAATTTCTACCTTACCCACGTACATATTGTAAGTTGGGCAAGTGGTCGTGTAGCTACCCGTACAATAAGGGGCTTGTGCTTGTGAAGTAGAGGCAAATCCCATACCCATAAGGGTAAGCAGGAAAGCTTGGTTTAATAGTCGAAAGCGTGACTTGATTAATGTAATTGTTTTATTCATATGTGATTTTTAAATATTGATTGGCTACAATCGAGTTAGCGAATGTAACTAAATAGACACGCTTTTTAAAGATGGTTGCAGAAATTTGCAAAAAAAAAGAGTGCAAATAATTATTTGCACTCTTTTTTGGTAGTTATTAAGTGATACTTTTTAGTCGTTTACTATTATTTTTTTAGTAATAACTGTACCATTATTTTTTAATTTCAGGTAGTAAACCCCTGAAGGGTTGCCACTTAGATCAACAGTATACGTTCCATTGTTCTGACTTGCACTAGCAACTGAAATCAACTCTTGTCCCATAGCATTGTAAACATTTAAAGTTATTATTTCATTTTGAGGTAGAGTCACGTTTATATTAACTAATCCATTGGTTGGGTTTGGATAAACAATCAGTCCATTTTCTAGCTCAAGATCTGTAACACTTCCTTTTAGTGGGAAGTAATCATAGCTCACATCTACATACAATGAAAATGCATTAGAAATGTTTCCAGAATTATCCGTAGTTTTAAATACTGCGGTATAAGTACCCTCTTCCCAAACATTTATATCATTATACTCTAAAGTGTGGTTAGCTAAAAGGTCTGTTGGGCTATCATAATTATCTGAGAATAAGATGTAATCTAAGATATTAAATTGAGAACCTACGCCTACTCTAAGTGCACCACCTACTTTACCAGATACTTTTGGCGCAATTTCGTCTACTACATGCACCGTTCTTGTTTTAACGGCAACATTTCCTGCCGCATCGGTCGCCGTATAAACATCCGCATAGGTACCTAAAACATATGGATTTACATTAGATGATTGTGTTAAACTCACTTGAGTATTATTGTACAAATTATCTTTTGCAGTTGCAGATACTGGAGTATATGGTTGATTTACCGGATGGCTTATAACATCCAACGTACGTAAATCAATTACTGGTGGAACATAATCTCTAACTATGTAATCGATGTCTTGTGTTGTAGTATTTCCACTTTCATCTATTGCTGTATATGTCACAGAAGTAGTTCCAGGAAAACGAGTATCAACCGCAGCACCACCTTGAGGTGAAGCAGGATTAGCTGAAAAGTCAAGTTTATTTGACAGTGAATTGTAATTGTCCGTAGCTCCTGTAACATCTACAAAAATGCTTTGCAATTGTACTTCAACTGTCCAAAGTGCTGGGTTTGTTTTATCGGCAACTACATTGGTAATTGCAGGTGCTTCAGTATCTAGTACTCTTACAGTTCTGGTAGCCTGAGCGGCGTTTCCTTGGTTGTCTTGCACAGAGTATGTAATGGTATATACACCTAACATATTTTCATTAACAGCACCAGAAGTTATAATTGCGTCGTCTAGATTTCCTTCCTTAGCGTCGGTAGCGGTAGCGCCAAGATCGTTCCAAGTGGTACCTACTTCTATAGTAGTGTCTGTAGATCCATTTACGGTAAGCATTGGAGGTGTTTGGTCAAATACTACATACACAACTCGAGTAACTGGAACTGCTTCATTGCCAGATGCATCTGCCACTGTGTATACTTCATAGTAAACGCCTGGAAGCGTTTGGTCTACATCCGTACTTACTTGTATGCTGCTTGTAATGTCTCCTTGTGAGGCGTCTGTAGCGGTAGCACCAGGAGAAGTATAGTTAGGGGTAGAAGCTTGCTCAATAAGAAGAGTGTCAGAACTAATCAGCGTAATAACTGGTATATCTCCATCATTTACAACTCTTATCGCGTAATCTTCAAATTCTCCGATTCTGTTAGCAGAAGGGTGACTGTTTGCACCACAAGGTAAATTCAGATCATTGCCATAGCTTACGCCTATGCGCATACGCGTATTTGCTTCAAATGCTCTAGAAATATCTGGAACTACAAAGCTGCCTGTCCACGTCATCGAAGTACCTGTAGTTTGACTTGCAACCAACTCGTCAGCATCTGTAAAATCACCGTCAACATTCCAATCTATCCAAATTTTTCTGCTCATTGGGTTAATGTTGCTGCTTCGTTTTACTTCGAAATTGTACTTGCCACCAAAACTCAGTTCTTTGATACCTAAATCTGTAAAATCTTGATATGCGACGCCGGTTTCGCTTTCGTTTTCAAAATATTTGCCAGTCGCATCTGCTTCAAGTCTTACAGAGCTTATTCCTATATCTGTACTGGTTGTAACGCTTATTACAGGTGTGCAATGTTCCACAACAACAATATATGTTGTTTTTACGACGGTTTTTTCAGAAGCGGCCGTATCTACAGTGTTATATGCTTTTAGTTGAACGGCATATACTCCTGGTTGATCAAACCTAAATGTTCTTTCCTTAATTGCATTGCTTACAACTCCTACAGACGTTACTCCAAGAGGAGGGAAAAAGGCCCAATCCCATCTATTCGCTTTATTTGTAGTAGCTGTTAATGTAACAATGTCTCCCACCGCAGGTCTCCTGTTGTCGGCAACAAAGTCTGCAGCTGTTGGGCTACCTGGGTGTGCAACAACTATTGTTCTAGTTTTAGAACTGGTAGAACCGTCACAGCCCTCTACATCTAGTTTTATTGAATAAATTCCATTTGTTAAAAATATTTGATTTTCTAAGTGTCTATTGTTACTTACAGGTGTTCCGTTAATGCTCCATAAGAATGTTGTACTACCTTCCGCATTTTGCGACGTGTTTACAAAATCCTCAAAAACTGCATTATAAATTGTATCAGCCGGAAGCATAAAGTCTGCAATTGGCGCTGCGCCAGATCCTGCAACGCTTGTCCAACTGGCAGCAAACCCAGAATCTACGGCTCCTGCGCTAGAATTCCAAAGAAGGTACATAGCACCCGAGTTAGCTGTAAGTGTCCCTGAAGGAGCATTGCCTGCTGTAAATCCAGAACCAGAGTGTAGAGGTGTACCTAAAGCATTTACACCATCATATATCTTAAGATTTGCATTTGCATTTAGCTTAAAGGTTGAAAATGTCAGAGAAACGCTCGAAGCGCCGCAAGGAGCAATTAGTGCTTCAAGATTTGCCTCGGGAGCCGTATAGTTATTGAACTGACCACCTTTATCATATATAGTTCCCGAAGGGGCTGTAATAACGTTAGCAGGCAAAGAAGTTTCTGGCCCAATACTATAGGATGTTCGTCTAACCTCGATGTAGTTGGTTTTACAAGTTAAAGATGAAGGACCAATACTATTTGAAGACCTCAAGCAAACAGTCCACTTACCTTGATCTGGAAAAATTTTAGGAAATCCTACTGGATTTGTACCTGTATAAACAACGGGGTTTTTATGGGTATATGGATCTCCTCCTTGGGCTACAGAAATTGTGTCAAAGCCATTATGAACATACCAATCCCAGTATGTTGCTCCATTAGAACTAAGATCGATCAAATCGAATTTGTCAAAAATTTCAACAACATTTTTTGTAGAAACAAAATCTGCAACTGGTGGAGCAGTCGGAGCAACTATTACTATAGATTTTACAGTTGAGTCTAGCCCTAAGCAGTTTCCATTTTTCAGCTTTACAGAATAAGTCCCTGCAGTATTAAAAATATGTGTTGCATTTTGAGTAAAATATTCTACCGTTCCATCATTATTAATATCCCACTCCTGAATAATGTTTCCTGAAGATGAGTTAATTAAGTTTACAATTGTTCCAACGTAAGCGGTATCAGGAAGAAAAAAGTTGCTACTTAAACTTGATGGAGAAGCAAGAGTTATGGTAAAGTCTTCTGTTTCACCATATGTTGCATTTGCACACGATCCGCCTGCATTCCAGGCTGCATAACCATAAAACTCGGTACGAATTCTCATTCTGCTCGTTCCTGAAGTAACATTACAAGGAATAGAAAAGTCAAAATTACCAGAGGCGCCCATTTGCAGTGTTTTGATAAACTCTCCTGCGTCAGCAAAATCATTGTCGCCATTTAGGTCAATCCATACACCAAGGTGCACTTGATTTGTTCCGTTAGAGGTAACAGCCAAATTATAATCACCGCCACCAGCTAAGGTAAATGAAGGGGTGCTTGAAATTAAAGTGTAATTTGGAGGAGCAGTGTTGTTACAATTGTCATTTGGTTTGTTGTAAATAACGTTCGAACCTTGCTTCAAGGTTACTTGACCAATGTACATGCCATAAGTGGCGCAAGTAGTAGTAAGTGTGTGAGCTGCCCCACAATAGGGACTTTGTGCATTAACCTTGACCGAAAAAAGTGAAATTAAACCAATACATAGGATTTGAATTGTTGATTTAACACGCAAAAAGCCATTGAAAGAAGCGGTAATTGTTTTTTTCATATTTATTGTTTTTAAGGTTTATTCAAAGAAAATGTGACGAATATATCATATTCACAAGAATAATCTTCAAAAAGCTCAAAAAATTAGCAAAAAAAAAAGAGGCGGCATTTATAAGCCGCCTCTTTTATGAGACTATACTATTTCAAAAACGCTTAATTATGAAGCATTACTTTTTTAGTAATAATTGAACCGTTAACGGTCATTTTTACATAATAGATTCCATTTGCATTATTGCTTAAATCTACATTGTAAATACCGTTTGAAATTTCACCATTTTCAACAGAAAGAACTTCTTGGCCCATTGCATTGAAAATACTTAATGAAATTTGCTCGTTTTGTGGAACATTAACATTAATGTTTAACAATCCATTAGTAGGATTTGGGTTAACGCTAAGTAAACTCTCTAGACTCAGGTCTGAAACACTTCCTTTTAGAGGGAAGAAATCATAATCTACTTTTACGATGATTATGTATTCTTTTGATTCGTTTCCAGAGTTATCAACTGTTTTAAATACCGCACTGTATGTTCCTTCTTCCCACACATTTATGTCGTTATAAACTAACGTGTGATTTGCAATTAGGTCAGCTGGAGAATCATAGTTATCAGAGAATAATAAATAGTCTAGGATATCAAATTGAGATCCTACACCCACTCTTAATACACCACCGCTTTTACCTGAAACAATTGGTTCGATTTGGTCTACTACATTAACAGTTCTAGTTTTAACTGAAACGTTTCCAGCTGCATCAGTAGCAGTGTATGTATCTTCGTAGGTTCCTAAAACATATGGATTCACATTTGAAGTTTTAGTCAAACTGATTTGAGTGTTATTATACAAGTTGTCAGATGCACTAGCTTCTACTGGAGTGTAAGGAGTGTTTACCGGATGGTTAATAACATCAAGTGTTTTCAAATCAATTACTGGTGGAACATAATCTCTAACTACATAATCAATAGCTTGTGAAATCGTGTTACCACTCTCATCTGTCGCTGTGTAAACTACAGGAGTAGTACCTTGGAAACGAGTATCAACCGCTGCACCACCTTGAGGTGAAGCAGGATCTGCTTTGAAGATTAATTTTTCACCCAATCTGTTGTAATTATCTGAAGCAGAAGTTACGTCTACAAATATGCTCTGAAGTTGAACTTCAACAACCCAATTTGCAGGGTTAGTTTTATCTGCTATTGCATTGTTAATAGTAGGATCCTGTGTATCTACTACTCTAACGGTTCTTGTAGCAGAAGCAGCGTTTCCTTGATTATCTTGAACAGAATAAGTAATGGTATACACTCCTAATAGGTTTTCATTTACAGAACCTGAAGTGATAATCGCATCGTTAAGGTTGCCTTCTTTAGCGTCTGTAGCAGTAGCACCTAAATCATTCCAAGCAGTTCCTACTTCAATAGTAGTGTCGGTAGAACCATTTACGCTAAGCACGGGTGGGGTTTGGTCAAATACTACATAAACCACACGAGTAACCGGTGCAGCTTCATTTCCAGATGCATCGGCAGCAGTATACACTTCATAATAAACACCAGGCAATGTTTGATCTACATCTGTAGACACCATAACATTCGCAGTAATGTCACCTTGAGAAGCATCGTAAGCAGTTGCACCTGCTGAAATATAGTTTGGCGTAGCCGTTTGTTCAATAAGAACGGTATCTGCTCCTAATAAAGTAATTACAGGCTTGTCACCATCGTTTATCACTCTAATTGCGTAATCTTCGAACTCACCAATTCTGTTTGCTGCTGGGTTGCTGTTTGCACCGCATGGCAAGTTTAAGTCGTTACCATAACTTACTCCAATTCTTAAACGAGTATTTGCTTCAAATGCTTGAGATATGTCTGGAACAACAAAGCTTCCAGTCCAAGTCATAGA